>CAMCLJ010000027.1 GCA_945875745.1 Chlamydia trachomatis | reverse complement strand
TTATTGATAAAATTACTCACTTGAATATTGCAAATAGCATGCTCAACATTTCTCGTCGGAGTGATATTTTAAAAAACATGCTCGTCGATGGAACAGTGGGAATGATTGGTGCTTTATACGATATCTCCACAGGAATCGTCACCTTTTCAGATTATTCCCAAGAAATTGCAGCATTTACAGCAACCGATCAACAGGACTAATGATTTGAACACCTCACAGACCGCAATACGTTAACTTAAGCATCTTCTTATGACCTATATGCCCTGACTACAGGAATATTTGTATAAGGGCTGCCCAATAAAAATACTTGCCGCTATAAGCTCTTTGTTGATCTTCCTATAATTTCGTCTAGCAAGGCTATATACTTTCTTTAAAAATACAGTGGCGTAGAACTCATTTCGTATCCTCTGATAGACCCTTACACAAATTCCATTTTGTCGGGGATGCCTAGCTCCTATCGATATCTTCTAGGGTAAGATAGTGTTCAGATTCATGTCGCTCTAGAACTCCGGGGTACTTAGTTTCTATTTCGTTGATCAATATTAGGCTAGAAAAAGAAGGGATTTACTGTCATATGACCTTAAGGTGCAAGCCCATGGTTGCACTCAAGCAAAAGCCACCCTTATTTCACCTTCTGTAGGCAGGATTTTAGAGTGATATAAAAAAGCTGAAGAAAAAGACAGCTACCCGCCTGGCCAAGATCCTGGGGAAATATCTGTAACTAATATAAAAAACATAATATTAAAACACAGATCATCAGTGCAAGCTTTATAAATGCAGATGAAATTTTAAAGCTAGGCGGATGTAATTTATTAACGACTGCACCTAAATTACTAGCTAAGCTGCCGAAGTTAAAAGGTCGCGTGCCTCAAAAGCTAAATAGTGAAAAGGCTAAGGCACTACCGATTGAAAAAATCGAACTTGATGAAAAGACGTTCCATTGGATGCTTTGTGAGGATCCAATGGGAACTGAAAAACTATATGAAGGGATTCGCAATTTCCCAAAAGATGCAGCGAAACTCGAAAAGACAAGTATAGCCCGTTTATAAACAATAGTGGGGCCTAAGAAAATAAATTTTTACCCTCTAAGACCCCAGCAATATTGTACCTCTCTGCATTTAATGGACTTCTGAGTAATAACCTGGGTAGAACAGCTTATTCAATCCTTCAGGAATCTTTTGACCCGCGGTCTCGATGACTTCTTGAGCTCTCTCTAAAAATTCTAAATTTGTTAGTAATTCGGTAGATCCATATCTATACATCTCAGGAAAGACTTCAATAGCTGCAAGCATAAAAGCTTGATCAGTTTTTAATATCGGATCAGCAAAGAGTGTAACTGCCCTCCACCCATATTTCTCTCCAATATCAAGGATGAAGCTTACATTCTTTTTCAATGCAGGGGAGGCGAATTGTAATGCAGAAGGATTTTCTTTCATCGCTGTAAATACCACCTCTCTATCGCCTCGTAGTTCAGGAGCAGCAAACAAGAGTTGGAAGCCGTTTTTAGCCACAGCTCCTAAAACCACCTCTTTATCTGCTCGCAATTCAGGCGAAAGGTGTTGCAAAGCCCAATTCTTTTCTGATACAGCCCGGAGAACTTCATCTCTACCTAATGGTAATTCAAACGGAGCTTCAAGGTTTTTCTCATACACTAATGTAACATTTTGGATTAATTTTTCGAGACGTACTTGTAGGTCATCGCTAGTCTCACCCCACCCATGAATCAAGCTTAATTTACCATCGGCCTGAGGCTTGGAGTCTTTTCCGTTCAATTCTCGTCGTTTAGTAACCGTGTCACTGAGTTTAGAGAGACTGCCCTGGAAAGCAACTTTCGACTGAATTTGCCCATCAGATCTTTTCCAAACAACATTCCCTTCTTTAATATCAAAAGACCCATTACCTTTCGTATTTAAATCCCGATAACCAATCCTATTTAAATAATCTACCATCTTCTGGAGTGTAGGCTCTCTGAATGCAAGAATTATAGAAGGTCCATGACCGAATAAACCGGAGGTCATCTGTTTCAATCCTCCCCCAATGCCTCGATCCTCAGTGCGTGGTAACTCGAGCAAATCCAAACCTGTGAAGTTAATACTCATATGTAGGCTCCTATACTTTTTTATATTAACTCTATTTTACCATTCAATTTCTATTTACTTATTAAGATTTTAAATATTTAAAAAATAGATTAATAATTTTAATAAACCTAAACAATTAAAAATCATGTACTTAGAAAGTAGAATAATCTATTATAAAATAAATTGTTTTTTAACAATTACAATATTTTTACAAAATATTAATAATAAACATTATAAAGATAATAATTTACAGCATGTAGAAGGGAAAATACTGTTTTATTTTTTAAATAAACACAGGAGCTTTATAGGTTTTTAGATATCACCCTATCCTAATATTTTTACCACTTTATAAACGTCGAGCGGACTAGGAGTAAAGGATCCGATTCCAGATCTTTCTAAAACCAACCCGTGCATACATCAAAGGCAGGCAGAAGCCTGTAATTAACTGATTCTTCAGTTTTGTCTATTAAGAATCCCAGAAATAAATAGTCTCGATACTTCAACTCAATAAACCTCAGCAGCATTCGGCTAAAAATAAAAATCTTAATTTCATATAATTTTAGTTTTATTGTTTTTAAACACAATAAATGATATAATTTAAATTAAAAATTATTAAAAGCAATATTAAATGAGCATAAGCAATAAAATAATTAAAAGTTATACGGCGGAAAACTCAAACTATACGGTTTGTTCAGCTATAGGTAAGGGACTATGGGCTACTGGATCGGAAATCCATGCGGGCGCCGCCTGCGCTTTAATGCTACCTTGGACGTTTACTAATACCTATCATCAGCCTCCTACCGACCAGAGAGATGGCACCCCCATACTACTCCTTAATGGATACGGGGGATTCGGATCTACTTGGGAGGGTCACAAAAAATCACTAGCTAAAGCAGGTCTTGGACCGATTTATACAATGAATGTCCAAAGTCTAGTCAGCATTAAAACAAATGCAAAGCAGGTACAAGCCGTAGTAGAAAGAATTCAAAGAGAAACCGGATCCAAGGACCTTATTCTAATCGGACATTCGAAGGGGGGGCTTGTTGCTGCATATTATGCAACCGTCTTAGCAAACAAGGGCCAAGCTAACATTGAAAAAGTCATTACATTAGGATCTCCATTTAGAGGATCTCCTATTGCGCATTTAGGAATTGGTAAAGATGCTGCCGAGATGAGACCAGGCTCTAATTTATTAAAGGACTTACAAGAACGAATTCAAACATCAACCCGACCGATATTTTTCCATATCGGATCAACAATGGATCTTGTTGCACCTGTTGGGTCTGCCCTGCTAGGCATTAATTCAGAACACGAATTATGTATAGATTATGTTGGTCATACAGGGCTACTCTTTGATCGGATGGTAACTGATAAAGTCATCGAATGGATCAAGAAACCTAAAAACATCGAGATGCAGAAGACCCTATAGTATAGACCGGTAGAGACTACTCCAAACGAGCGAGCCCCTTTTCTCGACTTTTTTCAAACATAAAAAGCAGAAAAATAAAGCACACGGAAAAATACACGATATTTAATCCCATTCCTAAGCTAAATTCACGCCAGCTAAAAATGCCCGTATCATAACACTTACGCATTCCTTCAAACACATGCGTCATAGGGACAGCTTGTGCAATAGGACGGGCCCAATCAGGAAGCGCATTTAATGGATAAAATACAGCACTTAAAGGGGAAAAAATGTAACCAGCGACCCAAGCCAGGACCTGCATACGCTGACCAAAATAAATAATCAGGGCTGAACTTAAAAAACCAGACCACCAACCAGCGATCACTAAGGCAACAGCATAAGGTAGGAAAGGCCACCCAAGACTGAAGATATTTAAACCATAAAATAAAGCAACCATTGCACTGCCAAAAGCGACAGTAACCACGTTTTTTGTAGCTCCAACTAGCATCAGAGAAATAATCCATTCGGTGGTTTTTAAAGGGGTAGAAAAAAGGTTTACGAGATTTCTAGCCCATAGCTCTTGTAAAATATTCACCGACACCTCGTAGTTGCTTCTCCAAACTATCTGCCAAAAGACAAGAGCTGTTAAAATCGGTAAAGCAATCGATACAGTTGAGCCTAGATCCTGAATCCAGACCATCGTAATTCCCCACAAAAAAATATCTAAAATCGGCCAAAAAAATAACTCTGTAATTTGTTCTAGTCGAAAAACATTATATAAATATCTTTTATATACAGCTTGAATTCTGAAAAAATTCATACTTTTCCTTTTTTCCGATTTGCCTTTACCATCTTCATAAAAAAATCTTCTAACGTCGGCTGATGAATCTGTATACCCGAATAAAAAATACCAGCCTTCGCTAATTCATGTAAAACACGGGCAATGTGGGCCTCATCAAGATCTAAACTAAGGGTCCTATGCTCTAGGTTACACCGGAGGTTAAGACGCTCAACAATTTTTACAGCCTCATTCATATTTCCTGAAAGAACAAGCTCGACCCTGGAAGTAGCTGCACTCTTAGCAAGGCTTTCAGGAGTATCATCGGCGATAATAGATCCATTTTGTAAAAATAAAATCCTATCACACACCTCGGCTACTTCCATCATATTATGAGAGGTAAATAAAATGGACACTCCCTCTTGCCGCTGTTGTTCCAGGACAAAGCTAATAATATCTTTTGCAATATCTGGATCTAAAGATGCTGTAGGCTCATCTAAAAGAGCTATTTTAGGCTTCATCATAAATGCTTTAGCAAGCATCAGTCGTGTGATTTGCCCGGCTGACAGAGCAGCCACCTTCGTATAAAGCTTATCTAAAATACCAAACCGATCGAGAAGCTCGTTCCGACGTTTTTGCAGTTCCTTATCTCCAAGACCATAAAGCCGACCAAATACATTAAGGTTTTGCTCAATTGTAAGTGACCACGGAAGACTAATATAAGTGCTTGCAAAAGCCACCTGGCTTAAAATATCACTTCTGAATTTGGTAAAGTCTTTTCCAAAATAGAAAATGGAACCGGAGGTAGGCTTCAAGGTACTTAATAGCATTTGAATTGTCGTTGTTTTACCAGCCCCATTACCGCCTAATAAGCCTAAAATCTCTCCTTGTCTAAGCTCAAAAGAAATGTCATTGACGGCTAAAAAAGGAGGGTTACCTTTAAATACTTTAGAAAGATTTTTAACACAAAGAACTGGAATGGGAATACCCATGAATAAACTCCTTTCAACTAAGAGTAGAAAAATACAATATATCACTAGATCGGATATAAAAAAAACGCTTAGGAAAAGAAAATTCCTAAGCGTTTTGACAAATCATATATATACAATCATTTAGTCGAATGCGAAAAGAAGCTCGTCTTCACCTTCTTTATCTAAAGATTTAGCTACACGATTATGGAAGTCACCGAATCCTGTACCGCCTGGAATCATATGTCCCATGATTAAATTCGACTTAAAGTCGAGAAGATAATCGGTTTTACCTTCGCATGCAGCATCAGTTAAGACTCTTGTAGTCTCTTGGAAGGAAGCTGCTGAAACAAATGACTCTGTTCCAAGCGAAGCTTTTGTAATACCAAGAAGTACAGGAGCTGCCTGTGCCGGCCTTCCACCTTCATCACGCACTTTTCTATTCATTGCATGGAATCGCTTCTTATCAATGTCTTCACCATATAGGAGCGTAGTATCGCCTGGATCAGTGACACGGACTTTTTGAAGCATTTGGCGAACAATAATTTCAATGTGCTTGTCATTAATATCAACCCCTTGGAGTCGATATACTTCTTGCACCTGATTCACTAAATACTTCTGAAGCTCTCTGACACCACATATGTCTAGGATTTCTTGTGGTACTACTAGTCCATCGGTTAACTGTTGTCCTTTGACAACATGATCGCCCCTTTGAATGATAAGATTTTTTGTCAGAGGAATCAGATGCTCTTCTTCCATACCTGAGTCTTCATCTTTTACCACAACGATACGCTTATTCTTCTGAACGCCACGGAAGTCAACAACACCGTCAATCTTAGCGATTTCAGCTGCATCTTTAGGACGTCGCGCTTCAAACAGTTCAGCTACCCGAGGCAAACCTCCGGTAATATCCTTGGTTTTAATAGCTCCCCTAGGCAGACGAGCAAGTAGCATACCTGCAGAGACTCTCTCTCCTTCTTGGACCGAAATAAACGCACCTGATGGGATAGCGTACGTACCAATTAAGTCCTTGAATTCCTTATCTGCATAAATCACGATTTGCGGGTGAAGCTCTCCACGGTGCTGTTTCACAACCAACTCAGTTTGACCTGTTTGTTTATTAATATTACGCTGTGTAGAAATCCCTTCCACAAGGTCTTCGTATTTTACGTAACCTGGTCTTTCACAGATAATAGGTATGTTATGCTGTTCCCAATGACCAATTTTAGCTTTGACTTTTACCGCAGCACCATCTTTTAAATGGATACGAGTACCTAGCTCAATATTATATGTTTGCAAAGGTTCAAGGGATTTAGTGGATACAAGTTTTTTGTATTCATCCAAACTTCGACCTTCATCTCTAACGATGTGAAGAGATCCATTTTTATTAAGAGCCAGCCAAATTCCCTCGTCATTTTGTACGGTACGAACATCTTGATAGACCAAAATACCGTCGTGCTCTGCAACTAGCTCGGGGCTGACACTTGCTGATGCAATACCACCTAAGTGGAAAGTACGCATAGTTAGCTGAGTACCAGGCTCACCAATTGACTGAGCAGCGATAATACCCACAGCTTCTCCAAGACCTACAATACCACCGTTAGCTAAGTTAATACCATAGCATTTTGAGCAGATACCACGCTTAGATTCACAAGTAAGCGGAGACCTGAGTCTAACCATTTCGATACCTGCATCATCAATTGCTTCTGCTTGATGTACTGTAAGAATATCGCCTGGCCTTGCTAGTATCTTCTTACTATCACCGGGCTGTACGATATAATCACAAACAGCTCTACCAAAAAGACGATCTTTCAAAGGGAGAAGCTCTTCTTGACCCTGTTTAATCGCTGCAATTTCAATACCGTTAAGTGTACCACAGTCATCTTCTGTAACGATAAGATCTTGTGCTACGTCAACAAGACGTCTTGTTAAATATCCTGAGTCAGCAGTTTTTAAGGCTGTGTCAGCAAGACCCTTACGCGCACCGTGTGAAGAAATAAAGTATTCAAGAACACTTAAACCTTCACGGAAGTTCGCTGTAATCGGAGATTCGATAATTTCCCCAGATGGTTTTGCCATAAGACCACGAAGTGCCCCAAGCTGTTTAACCTGCGTTTTATTACCACGCGCACCTGAATCCATCATAAGGTATAGAGGATTAGCCTCGTGATCTTTTACTTCAGCAATAAGCTTAAAGAGTTCTTCTGATAGAACATCGGAAACCTCAGTCCAAATACTGATAATTTTCGAATGCCGCTCTCCATCGGTAATAATACCATTTTCGTATTGTTTTTTTACGACTTCAATACGGGCTAGGGCATCATCAATCACCTTATTCTTATTACTTGGAATACGAACATCGCAAACACCCATAGATAAAGCAGCTTTTGTAGCTTCAGAGAATCCAAGATTTTTTAGATTGTCTAAGAATTGTACTGTTGCTTCAAGGCCGACTTTTTTATAGGTTTGTAAAACGAGGTCGCTCATCTTTTTCTTACGAAGGGAATAGTTTTGGAAACCAAGTTCTTTTGGAACAATAGTATTAAATAAGACCCTACCTGGAGTAGTTTCTATAATACCATCATCGAGTTGCAACTTGATTTTCTCATGCAACCTAATACCACGTCCTAAAAAGTCTCTTCTACCTTCCACTTCCTCTTTCCCTTTCTCATGCCAGTTCCAACTATCACCTGCATGCAGAGCAAGTAAAACTTCGTCTTTATCACGGAAGATTTTAACCTTTAAACCATGTTCTTCTGGATGATAGAGAGGATCGAGCATCAAGAAGTAAAGTCCTAAAATCATATCCTGGGAAGGAACAGCAGCGGGTTTACCTGATGAAGGCAAGAAAATGTTATCTGGAGCCATCATAAGGAGTTTAGCTTCGATCTGTGCTTCGATAGATAAAGGAATGTGTACTGCCATCTGGTCTCCGTCAAAGTCGGCGTTAAACGCTGTTGTGACAAGAGGATGGATACGGATCGCTTGACCTTCGATTAGAACTGGTTCAAAGGCCTGAATACCAAGACGGTGCAATGTAGGAGCACGGTTTAGTAAAACAGGGTGACCTTTAATAATCTCTTCAAGAACGTCCCATACTTCTGCGGATTGTTTTTGAATTAACTTTTTAGCAGAGCGGATGGTATATACGTGACCCAAATCTTTTAAACGTTTGACAATGAAAGGTTCAAAGAGCTCTAAAGCCATTTGCTTTGGCAGGCCACACTGATTAAACTTCAGCTCGGGGCCTACGATAATGACCGAACGGCCAGAATAGTCAACGCGCTTACCGAGTAGGTTTTGTCTAAATCGTCCTTGCTTACCTTTAAGCATTTCTGATAGTGCTTTTAAAGGCCTGTTGCCAGCTCCCATTACTGGGTGACCGTGACGTCCATTATCAAATAAAGCGTCGACAGACTCTTGTAACATACGTTTTTCATTACGTATGATCACATCAGGTGTTTTTAACTTTAAAATAGACTTCAATCGATTATTACGGTTAATAACTCTTCGATACAAATCGTTCAAGTCAGATGTTGCAAATCGCCCACCATCTAAAGGAACTAAAGGTCTTAAATCAGGCGGTATTACAGGAACAGCGCCGATTACCATCCAGTCAGGTCTATTCGGAGAGGACATAAATCCTTCTACAATCTTTAGACGTTTTGCAAGCTTCATTCTTGCCTGCATAGACTTAGTTTTTCTAAGTCTATCCTTTAAATCAGTAACGATGATTTCTAGATCTTCCTTTTCAAGAAGGGTCCGTACAGCCTCAGCACCCATACTGTAAACAAAAGCATCAGAACCCCATTTTTCTTGGGCTTCTCTTAATTCTGTATCATTGAGAAGTTGCTTTCTTTCCAAGGTGGTACGACCTGGATCTGTTACGACGAAATCTTCATAATAGATTACACGTTCTAGATCATTGGTAGTCATCCCTAAGATGTTACCGATTCTAGAAGGCATAGTCTTGAAGAACCAGATATGAACAACTGGTACCGCAAGCTCAATATGAGCCATTCTTTCGCGACGAACTTTGGATAGTGTAACTTCAACACCGCAGCGATCGCAAACAATCCCTTTGTGTTTAATCTTTTTATACTTTCCACATGCGCACTCCCAATCCCTTGTAGGACCAAAGATCTTTTCACAAAAAAGACCCCCTTTCTCTGGTTTGAATGTACGATAGTTAATCGTTTCCGGTTTTTTAATTTCTCCGCGTGACCAATTGTTGCGTATTACATCTTCGGATGCAACCTTAATGGTCAATTGATCGAAATGGGAACTACGGAACTCTTCTGCTGTCATGAACGTCTCCCGATATTAAACTTCTTGAGCGCTTTCAGCGCGTATATCTAAGCACAGACCTTGCATCTCTTTCACTAAAACGTTAAAAGATTCAGGCGTGCCGGCATTCAGTATGTTTTCACCTTTTACGATAGACTCGTAAATTCTAGTTCTTCCTGCAACGTCATCCGACTTTACAGTAAGCATTTCTTGTAAAAGATGAGCTGCTCCGTAGGCTTCAAGTGCCCACACTTCCATCTCCCCAAATCGCTGACCACCCATCTGGGCTTTACCACCAAGAGGCTGTTGAGTAACAAGAGAGTAAGGACCGATAGAACGAGCGTGAATCTTATCAGCCACAAGGTGACTGAGTTTAAGCATATAAATATACCCTACAACAACTCGGCTATCAAATCTCTCTCCGGTACGACCGTCATAAAGATGCATTTTTCCATCTTCAGGAAGGCCTAAATCTTTCATCATTGACCATATACGGGATTCTGGGAAGCCTTCAAAAACTGGGCTCTTTACATATATGCCCACTTTTCTAGCTGCAAATCCCAAATGCGTTTCGAGCAACTGCCCCATATTCATACGAGAAGGAACACCCAGAGGGTTTAAAATGATTTCAATCGTCTGCCCGTCTTTTAGATAAGGCATATCCGCTTCAGGTACGATTTTGGAAACAACACCTTTATTTCCGTGTCGACCAGCCATTTTATCTCCTACCTGGAGCTTACGCTTAGAAGCCACATAAACCTTCACCTGTCTAATAATGCCAGGGTCGAGCTCAGAGTCCCCTTTACGCATAAATTCAATTTCTGTCTTATGCTGTGTCTGCAGGGTCTGCAGAGCGACATCGAATTCACGCAAAATCTCTTTTAGAGTCGTGTAAATATCATGCTCGGACATAATTAAATCTTCGACATTTTCATTTTCTAATGATTCTACCATTTCTTGGGAAATGACCTCACC
The DNA here is from genome assembly GCA_945875745.1 of Chlamydia trachomatis. Taxonomy (GTDB): domain Bacteria; phylum Chlamydiota; class Chlamydiia; order Chlamydiales; family Rhabdochlamydiaceae; genus VGMB01. Next base: position 13,285 of record CAMCLJ010000027.1, on the reverse strand, counting down.
CTCACGGATAATTACATCACCAGTTTTTCTATGCATAATCGGCCCTGGTGCCTGCTCATTCATCAGCAAGGCTCCAAGCTTCTCATGGAATTCAATAACCAGTTCTGCTTCTTTAGTCTTATAGTCGGAGTGAATATCTTTAATGCGTGTAGCTTCTTCTACGAGCTCATCATCGGTTTTTGACAAACGATCTCTACGGCTAAACACTTTAACATCCATGACGATACCTTCTGTGCCTGGTGGCACTGTCAAAGATGCGTCTTTTACATCAGCTGCTTTCTCACCGAAGATCGCTCTTAAGAGTCTTTCTTCTGGCGCTAATTCAGTTTCAGATTTCGGAGTAATTTTACCTACCAAAATATCACCTGGCTTCACCTCAGCCCCGATACGAATAATTCCATCGTCACCGAGGTTGGCAAGTGCTTCCTCAGATACATTAGGAATATCTTTGGTGATCTCTTCTTTACCTAATTTCGTATCACGAGCTGTAAGCTCAAACTCTTCTAGGTAAATTGATGTATAATAATCTTCTCTAAGCAGTTTCTCAGAGATGATGATCGCATCTTCGTAGTTGTAACCACACCAAGGCATAAACGCCACAAGAGCATTTTTTCCAAGGGCAATTTCCCCTTTATCGGTTGCAGGCCCGTCAGCAATAATATCTCCTGCAACAATCTGATCCCCTGTTTCACAAAGAGGAGTTTGATTGACACAAGTTCCACCGTTAGAGCGCATGAACTTTTTAAGAATATAGGTTTTTTTATGAGAAAGATTGGCTTTTGATGCGATGACAATTTTATATCCATCTACATATTCAACCACCCCGTCTTCTTCTGCTACTACAACAGCACCGGAGTCTCTAGCCGATCGGAGCTCTAAACCTGTTCCGACAACTGGAGCATCCGTTCTTAGAAGAGGGACAGCCTGCCTTTGCATGTTAGAACCCATTAGAGCACGGTTAGCGTCATCGTGTTCCAAAAATGGAATTAAACCAGTTACAATCGACACTAGCTGCTTAGAAGACACATCCATGTATGTAACCTTATTGGTTTCGATTTTCATCGAATCACCACGATATCTAGCCCAACAAAGAGGCTCTTCAAACATGTTAAATTCATTGAGCACAGCGGATGCCTGAGCTATCACATGATGCTCTTCTTGATCGGCTGTCATGTACTCGATTTCATCAGTGACAACACCCTCACGAACAATTCTATAGGGGGTTTCAATAAAACCAAATTCATTGATCTTAGCGAAGGATGAAAGAGATGTGATCAAGCCGATGTTTGGACCTTCAGGAGTTTCAATCGGACAAATCCTACCGTAATGGCTAGGATGAACGTCACGAACTTCAAATCCAGCTCTTTCTCTGTTAAGACCTCCAGGTCCAAGAGAAGAAAGACGCCGTTTGTGAGTTAGTTCGGCTATTGGGTTGGTTTGATCCATAAACTGTGATAGCTGCGATCTTCCGAAGAAATCTTTTAACACACCAGCTAAACCCTTAGCTGATACGATCTTACCTGGTGTTAATGTATCGGAGGAAAAATCAAAAAGATTCATACGCTCTTTAATAATTTTCTCCATACGAGCCAGGCCAATTCTGCACTGGTTCTGAATCAGTTCACCAACAGATCTTACTCTACGATTACCGAGGTGATCGATATCATCAACAAAAGCAGATTCTTCACCTTTTTTCAGTCGAATAAGATATTTTAGAGCACCGATTACATCTTCTTTTTGTAAAGTAACATTTTGCAGATCACTGTCAGAGGTTTTTTGACCAAACTTAGTATTTAGTTTATACCGACCGACTTTACCTAAATTATAACGTTTCGGATCGAAAAATAATCGCATAATAGCCGAACGTGCATTAGAAAGCGTTGCTGGTTCACCTGGGCGAATTTTACGATAAAAATCTTTTAAAGCTGATTCGTAGGAATCAGTAGAGTCTTTTGCTAGCATCTTAATAATAGGACTGGTCTCATCGGCATCTTCTGCAATTCTCACCGACTGTACCCCAGCATCTAACATCCGCTTAAGCATCGCTGTGGTTAGTTTCTCGGAAGCTTTTCCAAATACGACTCCTGTTCCCTCTTCTAATACGTCTTCAGCAAGAATCTTACCAAGGAGCTTTGTAAAATCCTTATCCGATTTAATTTTAACTTTAATAGTGCTAAAGAATTCTTCAATAATATCAGCATCGCTAGAATAACCAAGCGTACGAATAAAAGAAGTCGCAAGAATCTTACGTCGACGTTTTTTTCGATCAATATAGATATAAATTAAATCATTCATATCAAAAGCACCCTCTAACCAGCTTCCTCTATAGGGAATAATACGGAAAGAGTAAATCATCACACCTTTAGGATGTCGCTCTTGCTCAAATGCGATACCAGGAGATCGATGTAATTGGGATACAATAACTCGTTCGGCTCCGTTAATGACGAATGTACCTTTTTCGGTCATTACAGGGATCGTGCCCATGTAGACTTCTTCTTCTTTGATCCCAGTTTCATCGGTGAGACGGAACTTAACTTTTAGAATGACGTTGTGGGTAATACCCCTACGAATACATTCTTCTGGACTATACTTAGGAACTCCTAAGCTATAGGATAAAAACTCTATAATTGTTTTTTCGTCGTAAGACTTAATAGGGAAAATTTCGTTAAACACTTCCTGCAATCCCACACTTTCTCTTTCATGTGGAAGCTTTTCTGCTTGCAAGAATTGAAGATAGGACTTGATCTGGATTTCAATGAGGTTCGGAAGATCTATAATTTCTTCTTTGTCACGAAAACTCACCCGATGAGGCGGCTTTTTAAGCATCGAAACAGCTCCTAAAGTACTGATTAAAGATAATAAAAATGGGACTCATCTTCACTGCTATCCATACCTGTTAATGATACTGCATAAAACAGAAGAGAATCTCGCATTTATAAAAAAAAAGCTTTAGTGAAAAAATCTACTCAAAGCAAAGAGCAGAAATTAGTCATGGACTACTCCTGCTCTTATCAACATCTAAAAAGTGTCTTTTAGAGACCTTTGAGTGTCACTTTACCACCGGCAGCTGTAACCTTTTTAGAGATTTCATCTGCTTCTGCTTTTGGAGCAGTTTCTTTTAGAACTTTAGGTGCGCCATCAACTAGGTCTTTTGCTTCTTTAAGTCCAAGAGCTGTGATTTCACGTACCACTTTAATCACGCTGATTTTTTTGTCAGCTGGAGTCTCTTCTAAAGTTACTTTAAACTCTGTTGATTCCGCTGCTGCTGGAGCTGCACCAGCTCCAGGAGCTGCTGCCATCATTACAGGTGCTGCGGCCGCTTTAACGCCCCATTTATCTTCCAAAGCAGTTTTAAGCTTAGACATATCTAGAACGCTAAGTGTGCTTAATGCTTCTACTAATTTCTCAATTGTTTGTTCTTGAGTACTCACGATAAACCTCTTTAATTACATCTATTCAAATTTATGGATTGTCCGAAGATTCAATTTCTTTTGCTTTGTTTTCTAAACAATGAATTACGCTGCAAAGAATCGCTTCGACGACAGCTAATGTCTGGCTCATTGGTGCTTCGAAGAGTCCAAGGAGCTGTGCTCTCATTTCATCTTGGCTTGGAAGTTGTGAAATTAACTCAACATCTTGAGATGAACAGAGCTTACCTTCAAAACGTCCACCGATAACTTCCATCATCTCTTGATTTTCCCGACGGAATGTATAGATAACTTTAGTTGTTTGAACTGGATCTACATCTGCAAACACAACTCCTATATGACCCTGAAGATGTTTGCGATCGATTTGAAATCCAGCTTGCTCGGCTGCTTTGATAAGCATCCGTTTTTTAACAACTTCAAAAGAACCACCACTCTTAGCTATATTCATTCTAAAATCCGCTGCTTTATTCGGATTTAGTTTATTATAGCACGTTAGAACTATGGCCTTAGAGCTATCTAATTTTTCTCTAATTTCATTCAAAAGCAATGTCTTTTCTTGTCTCATGTTATACCCCCTGAATCTCTGATACAGAATGTAAATCAATCTTAAGTCCAGGACCCATCGTAGACGATAACGAAATAGACTTCACAAACTGACCCCTAGCTGTTGCGGGACGAGACTTACCAATTGCGCTTAAGTAGACAGAGATATTCTGCATTAAGGCATCTTTTTGGAAAGATAACTTTCCAATCATATTATTGATAACAGCGCTTTTATCAGATTTAAATTCAATCTTACCCGCTTTAGCTTCTGCAACAGCTTTTGCTACATCCGCTGTAACGGTGCCGGCTTTTGGAGTTGGCATTAGACCACGAGGACCTAAAATTTTACCCAACTTCCCAACTTCGCGCATCATATCCGGTGTGGATATAATAGTACTAAAGTCAACCCAACCATTTTTTACTCTTTCTAAAAGCTCTTCATTTCCAGCAAAATCAGCACCAGCATCTAAGGCTTCCTTGATTTTCTCTCCCCTTGCAAACACAACGAGAACGATTTTCTTTCCTGTACCGTTCGGTAGTGATACAGTTCCGCGCACCTGCTGATCTGACTTTGATGAATCAATGCCAGTTTTCAGAGCAACTTCCACCGACTGGTCAAACTTGACCTGGGGACATTTTTTCAACACTTCGATAGCTTCTGCGATAGTATAACTCTTATTAGAATCTACTAGCTTTGCTATCTCCCGAAATCTTTTGCTATGATGCGTCATATTCTTTTAGCCTTCGATTATATCCACTCCCATCGACCGGGCAGTCCCCATGACAAGCTGCATTGCAGCCTCTTCGGAATTAATACGCATATCAGATGATTTAGATTTTGCAATCTTCCTAACCTGGGTATGGGTTAATTTACCGACTTTGTCTCTATTGGGAACTTTGGAACCCGACTGTAATCCAAGCTCTTTTAAAATTAAGCGTGAAGTAGGAGGTTGTTTAGTAATAAACGTAAAGGATTTATCTGCAAAAACGTGGATAACTACAGGTAAAATATCCCCTGCTTTATCCTGTGTTTTAGCATTAAACTCTTTACAAAAAGCCATAATATTTACACCGGCTCCACCTAAGGCAGGACCTATAGGAGGGGCTGGATTGGCTTTTCCTGCAGGGATCTGCAGTTTGATGATTTTAACGAGTTTTTTAGCCATTTTTATTCCTTAAAATACAATCAAAAAATCTTTATAAAACTTCTGTTTCAGCAGAAGCTTGCTCTACCTGCCAAAACTCTAGGTCATCAACGCGTGTTTCTCTTCCGAAAATCGAAACCATAACACTGAGTCTACCTTTTTCATGGAAGACTTCTATTACGGTACCAATAAAGTTCACAAATACACCGTCATTAATCTTGACCTTGTCGCCAATTGCAATGTTATGCTTTTGAACGACACCTTTTTTCTTTTCTTCGAGGTCATTTAATATCGCATCAACCTCTCTTTGCAGGAGTGGAGTAGGTTTCTCCCCTCCCAGAAAGTCCAGAACGCCGTTAGTGTTTTTAACGTACATCCAGGAATCATCTGTTAACGTGATCTTAACCAGGATATATCCAGGCCACATCTTCTTTTCACTGATCTTTTGTTGACCCTTCTTAACCTCAGCTATATTTTCTGTAGGCACGAGTATCTCTTCAACAAGATCAGACATGCCTTTAGACTCTCTGTTATCCTCGAGCGCCTTCTTAACTTTCTTTTCTTGCCCAGAAATTACTTGAATTACATACCACTTATGCATGGGTCCCCTTTCGTAGTTAGCCGAAAATAACATGAACACTTGTTTTTATCATCTCTAAAAGACCCTTCACAGAAAGATCTACAAGATAAATACTAAAACCGAAAACAAAGGTAGAAAGAATCACCATCTTCGTAGAAAAGATCAACTCTTCTTTAGAAGTCCAGCTCACTTTCTTCAACTCTTCCTTAATCTCACGAATAAACACAAAAAGCGAAACTCGCCTCGTACTTACTGACGAATCAGACGGCTCACCACCGGAAGAAGTCTCACTTAATTTAACGTCCATAATGCTCATTATTTTTTTCAAACTTTCGCAACTTGCATTTTTTATCGAGTGCGGAGGGATTCGAACCCCCGACCGGCGACTTTGGAGATCGCTGCTCTACCAGCTGAGCTACACACCCACAAGAAAAACAAACCAATCAAAAACAAACCGGTAGACTCTTCACAAAAAGAGTCTACCAGTTTTTATACTTAAAATCTAAGTATTATTGAATGATCTTAGATACAGTTCCTGCACCAATTGTTTTTCCACCTTCGCGGATAGCAAAGCGCATACCTTCTTCCATAGCAATAGGGCTGATCAACTCAGCTGTAAATTCAATGTTATCACCAGGCATAACCATCTCAGTACCTTCTGGTAGAGTTACTGTTCCAGTTACGTCCGTAGTACGGAAGTAAAACTGAGGTCTGTACCCTGTAAAGAATGGCTTGTGACGACCGCCCTCTTCTTTAGTAAGAACATAAACAGTTCCTTTAAACTTCGTATGAGGCTTACATGTGTTAGGAGCAGCAAGAACCATACCACGTTCGATATCTTTCTTATCTACACCGCGAAGCAAGATACCTACGTTCTCACCAGCACGGGCTTCATCTAGAAGTTTATTGAACATTTCAAGACCAGTTGCAACAGTCTCTCTGGTATTTTGAATTCCAACAAGCTGAAGCTTATCGTTAACCTTCACAATTCCTCTCTCAACACGACCTGTAGCAACAGTACCACGACCAGAAATAGAGAACACATCTTCGATAGGCATAAGGAATGGCTTATCGACTTCACGTATTGGTGTAGGGATATTAGCATCAACGCTCGCCATTAATTGCTTAATGCTTTCAATGTACTGAGCATCACCCTCTAGAGCTTTGAGCGCAGAACCTCTAATAATAGGAACATCATTGTAACCTTTAGCAGCTAAAAGTTCTTGAAGCTCCATCTCAACTAGGTCAACAAGCTCTTCATCACCTTTACCGATCATGTCCATCTTGTTCAAGAAAACCACAATCGCAGGAACACCAACTTGACGAGCAAGAAGAATGTGTTCTTTTGTTTGAGGCATAGCTCCATCAGTTGCAGCAACCACCAGGATCGCTCCGTCCATTTGAGCAGCACCTGTAATCATATTTTTAACGTAGTCAGCGTGACCTGGACAGTCTACGTGAGCGTAGTGGCGACTACCTGTTTCATACTCAACGTGTGTTGAGTTAATTGTAATACCACGAGCCTTTTCCTCAGGTGTATTGTCGATAGAAGCGTAATCTCTAAACTTCGCTCCACCTGCTGCTGCCAGCACTTTAGTTATTGCGGCTGTTAATGAAGTTTTACCATGGTCAACGTGACCAATTGTGCCGATGTTTACGTGCGGCTTATTTCTCTGAAATGCTTCTTTTGCCATTATTTCATCCTCCGGTTGGCTCGAGTATAAATAAGTTTCTTTAAACGTATTTTAGAACTTGTTTTTTGCCCAAAATAGGAATTGAACCTACGACCGCTTGCTTACCATGCAAGTGCTCTACCACTGAGCTATCTGGGCGCTTTAAAGCAGGGCTCACACCTAGTTTTAAGTCGAAAGCTTATAAGCTTATTCTGCTCAGTAAATTTAAATCAATAGCAATCGCTTTCCCTAATTGTTTTTTGAAAAAAGCTCATTCTCAGCTATCGCTGACGGTAAATAATCCGCGCTTTAGAAAGGTCATAAGGTGACATTTCAACAGTTACAACATCCCCGACAAGAACCCGAATATTCCTCATCCGCATTTTCCCACACAGGTGGGCAATAACATTCATCCCGTTTTGCAAAACTACCCGAAAATGCATGTTCGGCAGCAGCTCTTCAACGGTACCATCTATCTTAATCGTATCTTCTTTTGGCATATAGGTTCGCTTATCTTTTCACTTAAAACTTGAATAATAAAACAAGATTTAACTCTTTAATGTCAATCGGTTTTATGCAAATCGAATAATCGATCAAATGAAAATTTAAAATCACCAGCGTATAAAGATCTTGACCTAAGAGATAAATCACTTTAAAATGATCTAAAACAAGATGGTTTTATGAGCAATGCATTACCACATCTCAACTCTTGCGTCCTAACCCCTTCTCAAGAGCATGTAATTAACAGCTTTAAAGAGATTACAGATCCACAAGAAAAGTATAAAAAAATTATTGAGCTAGGCCTCCAGGCCTTCCCCCTTCCTCAAGATCAAAGAACAGAATCTAATCTAGTCAGTGGATGCCAAAGCACCGTTTACTTAAACGTTATTGAATCAAGCGATGGAAAACTCTATTTTTCTGCCTACTCCGAAGCTTTAATATCTGCGGGACTGGCTTGGATCGCTACACAATTTTATAGTGGGCTCAGACCAGAGCAGGTCCTACAAACCTCTCCGATCTTTATCGAACATCTACAACTAAGTCAAAGTCTTACACCGGGTCGCTCTAACGGACTAGTCAGCATGATCGATTTGATCAAAAAAAAATCTATACAAATTTATATGCGGACTCATTCTGTCGTAGATAGATAAAAAAACGATACGAAAAGTGGAATAAAGGATGTCGATGGAATCAAATCTGACCACAAAACGGGTATAAAAGGTTAAAAACTACCGATGTAACTTAAACACATTCGATAAAGAAATAGAAAAATCAACAGCTTCTTATAATAACAACTCTATACTTTCTTGAACACCGCCAGTTATTTCAACAACACCATCGCCGGAAATATAAACATCATGCTCGAGTCTAACCCCAAACTCGTCTGGCAAATAAATACCTGGCTCTACAGAAAAACAAGAACCTGGGAGTAAAGACCTTTCATCCAGAGTTTCAAGACTATCTAAATGAGCACCAGGACCATGTGCTTGAGTATAAATATTATGACCGGTCCGATGGATAAAATATTTGCTATATCCAGCCTGATCGATAACATTCCTTGCTATACGATCTGCATCACAACCTCTAACATGCCTGCCGGATAAGTATTCACGCTCTATGAAATCAGTCGTTTCTTTTTGAGCACGCCGAACAATCGAAAAGATGTTGCTCTGCCTATCTGTAGCCTGAGAGGCTGCTACAGCCACACGGGTAATATCTGCATATACAGCATAAGAAAGTTTTTTCTTACACCATAGATCGATTAATATAAAATCTCCTTTAGAAATCATCTGATTATAATCGGGTCTCGGAGCATAATGAGGATTGCTACTATGAGCATTCACCGCACAAATCGGATCCCCTTCCGATTCATATCCCAAAAGAGAAAACTCAGACTTAATAAATTGCTGAACTTCATATTCCGAAACTGATTGCTCCTTCTTTAACCGATCTGCAATCAATCTCCATACATCCCCTGCCAACTGATCTAAAACTTTTGCTGCGGCTTTATGAGATTCTACCTGCCTTTCATCTAAAATAGAGGTGAAATATTGAATCAGTGAGGCAGATGAGATCACCTGACAACCAAATGAACGGACTAAATCGACAACACCTGCATCAACAAGAGATACAGAGGGAATCGCACATCTAGGAGAATACTCCATAGCAACTGTATGAGAACCTAAAAGAATACGGCTTAATAAAAGCTCTAAGTCGTGCCAGGTAAAGTAGGTGAATTTATTGCCTGGTAAGTGATCTAGAAAATCAGGCTCAATCTTATGAACAATTTTGATTGGAGTCCCTTTTACAGGAATCCAATAAAAAAAACGCCTTGTTAAATGAGCAGAGGGATCCATAACAAGAAACTGCATAGCCTGCGTATTTCTTCGCTGAAAGTCATAAATCAACCACCCATCAATTCGCTCCCGAATCAATGAATCTTGAACCCCCTGAATGATTTCACCAAACATAATTTAACCTGTTGTCAGCGATAAATACACTGGATTAAAGCAGAAGCGGCTACTACACGCAATACCTGAAACGGATCCTGAATCACAGTAAATAAAAAAGAAATAGAGCGTTCATCTCCAATCCGACCTAAGGCTTCAATAATATACATTTTAATTTCTCGATCGGCTTTTAAGTAGGCAGTTTCTAACGTTTGTACCGCAGCTGCATCTCGCCCCATCATCGCCAGTATCAAAGCCGCCTGAACCCGTATCTTTTCATCGGGGTCTGTTAGCAGCTGCCTCATCAGAATCAGCGCCTGATCATCACCTTCTTGCAATAACACAGATGCAGCACTAGCGCTTACACTCCAGTCCTGATTTTTTAAAAATCCTTTTACAACCTCCAAAGCTTTTGGATGCCCCATAACATGTAAAACTGACAACAGATCTAATTTTACATGGTGATCTACAACAAAAGGATATCTTGGAACCTGATCAATATGTCTGATACGACTGGGGGCCACGCTTTTAAATAAACCATTATGACTGGCATCCCACATCCACAACTCATGACCATGATCTACAAGAAAATTAAAAAGATTGTTAACTGCTTTGTTACCCCCTTTTCTTTGGCCAATTAAACCAAGCGATAAATTGGCTTTCACAAAGGGATCAGATTCAGTTTCCATGAGTAATAAACTCGCCTCAACACCTGAAGAACCGGCTGCGGAAAGAGCAGCTGAGGCCATCCGTCTCCATTCAGCGTTACCTTGCTTAATCCATTTACTGAGACAAAGAGGCCCTTCCGGATAGCATAAGACGCTAGCTAACCAAGCGGCTGTAATAGCTACAGGAGGGCTGGGATCAGCTAATAACGAACAGACCTTACCTTTCAGATCGATCCCTTCAATATTCTTACATCCAAGCAACCCTAAAGCATTTAACGCAGAGATCCTGACTGAAGGCACAGGATCAAGCAATAAGCGAATGAGCTCGGAACTTTTCTCTGTTTTTCCTAGATAACCTACAAGACCACAAGCCAGCTCCCTGAGGCCTGCTCGATTACTCGATGCTAAGGCAAGGAACTCACTATCTTCTAATTCATCATACATACCGACTAAAGCCACTAAAGCTGCTGCTTTTTCTTCAGAAGAAGTGCGAGAACTGGCTACAATGTTCTTTAGAAGAGGAATTGCCTTCGATAGACCTAAATGACCAATCGATTGAATAACTTCCAGTTTAACATACCAAACTTTTTCTTCTTGAAGCATCTTGAGCAGGTCCTCCTGCAAAGGAGCATCTCCATAGCTAGAGGCTATCTTAACAGCGAGAGAGCGTATAATAGCGTTAGAACTTTTCAACTCTTTCCTTAAAATAGGAATAGCCCTGGCATCTTGAGTAAACGCTACACCAAGTAAGGAATATAACCGAATCGTTAATAAAGATGATTCTTCCCCTTTGTTAAGCACGCCCCATGCGAGGCTTTCAAAAAGGTACCGATCTGGGGTATCGCCTAAAGTCAGCTCTTTGAGTTTATTAAATTCGATTAATGACTGCTGTTCATCCCCTATTTCACACAGCGATTTAATATAAACAGTTTTAAGTGGCTGTGAATAAGGGAAAATAGAAACAAATTTTTTTCCTTCTAAAACCGCTGAATGATAGTCTTTTAGAAGTAGGTGATCATGAACCCTTCTTAATGCCTGTGGTTCGGTGATCTCAGGATAGATCAATGCTGAACAACTCAATAAGGTAGCGTAGAATAATTTATTAACCGTCATATCATTACAGTATATGTAGACCTATACCCCATTATAGACAGTAAAAATAGAAAAGAAGAAAGAAAAAACTTACCCAACACCAAAATGACTCAGCTTTTTTCCACCGATGAGGTGAAAATGCAAATGATCGACGACTTGTCCTCCATCGGGACCATTGTTCGTCATAAACCGATACCCCTCTTGATCTATACCAAACTCTACAGCTAATTTTTGCGCTACTAATGCAATTTCAGCAATAAGAGGCAAATCTTCTGCTTCAACAGACTGAAGATTGGGGATTTCTTTTTTAGGGATGATAAGAATATGTACAGGCGCCTGGGGACAAATATCCTTAAAAGCTAAAATACGCTGATTCTCAAACACCTTGTGACAAGGAAGCTCTCCTCTGAGGATTTTACCGAATACAGTTGTCATCATCAACTCTTATGTAAAGTATATTCTAATGCAAGCAAAGCACTTTCCTTGGTTTTCCAAACAGAGATGAACCTTCCCTTATGGCAAAAAATTGCACCCGGAATTCCAGAGACTTTTTTTAAATCATCATCTAAAAGACCTGCCCAATTTTCCGGCAGAGGAATACGCACTTTCATTCGATCGTTTGTTGCCGGCGGAATTCCCCTGAGCTTCCAATGAGTGCCTGATGGCATCAGAACAAATACAGCCGGGTGCTTATCCCCCCCATTCTCAAAAAAAGCATCAATCCAAGGTAGGGGCTCATCAAAATACAGATAGTCTTTTTGAGAACTCATTGCTGCAATTACTTTTTGCTTACATTCATTTACATAACTCCATCTTTGCCGATGCCTTTGAAGATGGCCTAAAGTAAAAGCCACCGCCTGAAGAAAGGCAGCATCTTGTTCAATCGGTGTTGCATCATATTGGACAGGAACAAAATTACTAATGACGTTAGAAAATGTACAAACCCCATTTTCTGAATCCCCTTTTCCATTATCATGGGCATCGACCCCTATGATAAGCATCCGATTAAAATAATGGTACACTTCATCGGGAATCATTTTGTGATTTTTAAAATGAAGCCAAACCATCCCCGCACTGCTTAATTCCCCTCTATATGAAGCTTGATGATGATCAAATTTATTATGAGAAGGGTCATACTCACCACCGACATCGCAAATATATTCACAGTTTGCTAACAAACTTAGATCTCTGGTTCTTATGATCTTATCTTGATCAATTAAATCAAAAAGCAAAAAAAGAGCACACGCAGTAACCTCATCAGCATGGAAGGTCCCACTGTGGGTTCCAAAACTACGCGCAATTGTCATAAGAAGATCCTTTCGTTTATCATTGGATTTAAAACCAAACCTAAGAATGGTATTGCGATCTATGTTAATACTCCAGAAAAAAAGAGAATCAAATAGGACCAAGTCTCCTCACCAAGCCCAACCGGGTTAACATTAAAAGATGGGTCAAATAAAGCCATAGCCAATAAACCAGACTGAAAAAACAGAAACTCCTAGACTGAAAAAAATCAGAAATACATTTGCGGATTCGATAGGCTACACGATTTTTTCTTGACCTTTTTTCACCTTATTCGATCAAAATCGGAAAACTTATCAACAGCTTTTACACAGACTTTCCACACGGTTTAACTACTTACAGACCTCTTTAAGATGAATAATCTAACTCATTTAAAATAAGAATGTTAAGCATAAAATATCATA
>CAMCLJ010000026.1 GCA_945875745.1 Chlamydia trachomatis | reverse complement strand
TCACCATCTAATAGAGGACCAAAATGTGCACCAGCCGCCTTTCGAGCCAAAAGAGCCCGTAGAGCAAGATCTTGCTCCGGGCGCTCAAAGGCATGCAGATATTCTTTAAACTCTTTTACATACCGTTGCGTGTCGTCTGGCGTGATATCTCCTTGATGCTGTCTCAATAATACTGATGTAAACCTCTTTATTTCGATATTTTAATTAAAATACATATATATTAAATAATTAATAATTAATAAATAATAAATAATTATTCAAAGTAAAAAATTTTAAAAATAAATTTATCAACAATATTAACATTAAATTAACATTAATTTATTAAAATATAATATCTAATGAAATAAAGGAATGACTTATGTTTAGAATTAATAGACCTTTTTATACATCATCGTTTATATCTGGATCTCTATTCGGTGTAGGAGCAACTGTATTAGCCGGAGGGTTAGCAATGGGTGCTCTATACGGCATCTATAAAATAGGGAAAAGTGCGATTGAGGGGGCATCTCAGGGGGCTAGGGAAGGTTCTCATAGGGCGATGGCCTCTTTAGCCGATCGAGCGATATTATGGGTTGAAGCAACAGCCGTCTCCCAGTTAAACAGAGTTTTCGGAACCCCGGGACTGGCGGGAGCGCAACCGCCGGCAGAACCTGTACCAACCCCATTTGACCATATCGGAGGAATGGCTCGTGGTGCAGCAAGCAGACTCTGTCTTCATTTAATTGGAACCTATTCTGCTAAATTGGGTATAGCAAACCCAGAGCCTATTATGGCTGCCTTACAAAGAGCGCAGGCAAGGTCAATGTCTAATGAAGAGCTCGAAGCTATTTTGCGAATATGTGCAGAGTCAGGTATTGAAATATCAGAACAGGCTTTACATAATCTAATTAATTATTGTTTTCCTAATAGAGATCCTGCAGAGGCCAGGGCGACGGTGAATGCACTCATCATAGTACTCAGACAGCCGGGTATAGCACCGGGACCAGCTGACGGTCGGGGTCCGGCTAGGGTAGAACCTGAAGGACTTAGAGATTTGCTAAGAGCGTCTATAGGAAGATTATCCAGATCGATTGAAGGGTCCCTCCAAGGCGAGGGAGACCGAGTAGTAGCTGCTGCGGGACGAAATGTAGAAAGAGTCTTGGAGACTACTAGATATGCCGTTGAAAACTTGATTTTCGTTCTTGTAATCCTTAGCTGGCATCATATAGGAATACTCTAAAACACAAACCGGCGACAAGGATGATTTTTCCTATTTATTTCAAGGTGTTCATCTGATAATATCCCCTTCTGAAAGAAGGGGATTTCTATTTTGTCTTTAAAAAAAATATTCTTAGATAACAACTCGACTACCTTGGTGGCAAAAGAGGTTTGTGATGCAATCGCAGAAGAACTACAAATGCCCCCATCAAACCCTTCATCTATCCATTCTTTTGGCCAGCAGGCTAAATCTCGATTACTAAAAGCCAGGAGCTCGATTGCTGATTTTCTAGGGGTAAAACCCGAGGAGATCATCTTTACCTCAGGTGGTACAGAGTCAATGAATTGGCTGATCCAAGGAATGTGCTCTAAAGGGACTAAAGGACATATTATCACATCGAATGTCGAACACTCTTGCGTCGAAAAAAGCCTTAAAAATATGGAAAACCTTGGATGGGAAGTCAGTCTTTTACCAGCAGGTGCCCATGGAGCGGTTCTGCCCTCACAGGTAGAGGGCTGTATTAAAAAGACAACTCGGTTGATTATTTTTGGAGCTGCCAACAGCCAGACAGGAGTCAAACACGATATAGAAGCAATCGCTAACATCGCCAATAGACATAAAATACATTTTATCGTCGATGGAGTTGCCTTATTTGGAAAAGAACCTTTAACCATCCCCTTTGGGGTCAGTGGCATGGGCTTTTCCTCCCATAAGTTTCATGGACCTAAGGGAGTAGGATTTGCCTATATTAAATTCCCCTATCAAATAGAGCCGATGCTTCTTGGAGGCAGTCAAGAATTTTCCCTAAGGGCAGGGACAGAGAATCTGCCGGGTATTATTGGCATGGCAGCTGCAATAAACATCTTAAAAACGTCAGTAGATGCCAATTGCTCAAAGGTTAAGGGTCTTCGAGATCGATTTGAAAAGACCCTTCAAATGAAAGTCTGTCCCTTTATGATTAATGGAGATGGGCCTAGAGTCTGTAACACCTCCAACCTCTACTTTCCTGGCGTAGATGCAGAAACACTGCTGATACAGCTAGATATCCATGGTATACAGGCAAGTCATGGTTCGGCATGCTCATCCGGGTCCTTAGAACCCTCGAGAATCCTATTAAGTATGGGATATAGCAAGGAAAGAGCTAGAAGCTCGATACGATTTTCCTTAAGCCGCTTTACAACCGAAGAAGAAATCGAGCAGGCCGCAGGCATAATTGCCCAGCTGGTAGCGCAAATGAGGGCATTAGCCTAAAAAACGGTACGAACAGAAACTGTTTTAATATTGAGTAGAGTCACCTCTTCTACTGTAAGCTCAAATTGATCGATCTTTACACCCTCTCCCTTTGCTGGTGGATGCCCTAAGGCTTCTGTAATCACCTGGGCAAGTGTCTCAGCTGTCTTATAAACTAAATGCACTTTGAAGGTCTCGTTAAATTCTTTAACCTTCATATCCCCAGGGAACGTTCTGTCAACGACAACATGGTGGGACCGTGGCAGGATATCTCCTGTAGATAGCCAGTCATCACACTTACCAAAAATAGCATCGATAATATCATCAAGGGTTAAAATACCTACAGCATGACCTAGATCGTTGAGGACAACCGCTATGCTTTTATTGTTTTTACGAAACTGTTTTAGGATCTGTAAAATCGAGTTACTCTCTGTGATAAACCAAGGAGAGCGGGCGTGATCTTTGACTTTAATCACCTCAGAGAGCCTAAGCAAATCTCTTGGATAGGCAATTGAAACAATATTGGTTCGATTTTTTTTAAATACTGGAATATATGGACAGTACTTTTCAGATAAGATAAGACGCAAATCGCCGACTGAAGTAGAAAAAGGAATCATCTGAACTAATTCAACAGATTTCATAACCTCCTTGGCTGTTTTATTTTTTAGTGAAAAAATATTGGATACAACGGTATTAAACTCCCCTTTTTCTTCACTAAAAAAAACATTCTCTTCTCTATCTTCAATCATGTTTTGTAGCTCTTCACGAGAAAGATATAGGCCCGTGTCTGAGACGCTACCAAAGAGTTTATTAATCCATTTGCATAAAAGATCCAAAAGCCAAATAAATGGCTTGAGTAGCATGGCGCAAAAATAAAGAATAGGCACTCCCATTTTTGCAGCATCCTCAGCATATCTTCGACCCGCAAACATAGGAGTGATTTCAGCAAAAACAAGGACTAAAATGACTTGAGTCAGAGGAGACCAAGCGGTACTTACCCCGACAGAATCGTAAAACCTTCGAGAACACTCAGAGCCGATGAGAAGGGCTGCGTTCACCATCACAAGAGTGGCTCCAAACATTAAAGCAGGATGCTTAAGTAAGTAGCTAAGCCAAATCGCTCTTTTATATCCCTTACTGACGAAATACTGCAGGCGGACTTTATTACATGAGACGCAAGCCATTTCGAGCATGGCAAAAAAACCTTGTACCACTAAACAAGAAATCGTTAAAAACAGAAACCACTGCCATCTCTCCCAGTTCATTTAACCATCCTTGTCCTTAGTATTCTTAGAAGAGAGCCTGCGAATATACACTCTGCGCACCCGAGTGGCATCAGAGGCAAGGACATGAAACAAAAAATCATTTGTTATATATTTTATTCCAGCCTTAGGAATATCTCCGAGCTGCTCGGTTAGCCAACCACCAATGGTGACCATATTATTCGGACTATATAAAGTGACTGGAAAAATCTCTTCCAGCTCGGAAAGTTCTAGCTTACCACTTGCGATAATCACATCGCTTTTGGATTTTGTATATAAAGACTTAGTATCCCTGCGATCGACAATTTCACCGACGACAACCTCTACTAGATCTTCAAAAGCGATAATCCCTGAAATAGAACCATATTCATCTACCACAACAGCTAGCGATTCCTGTTTTTGATACATCTGCTGCATTAAAGATTCGGCAGTCATCGCCTCCGGAACAAAAAATGGTTTCTTTAATATAGGCAGCAGATCGCTACTCGATGAGAGCTCTGCTTTATGAAGAAAAAATAAACGACTAGAAATAAGTCCTTGTAGGGTATCTATACCCTGACGGCAGATAAGGATTCTTGAACACTCTTGATCGACAAAGAGGTGGATTAATTGCTCAAGAGGTTCATCGAGATCATAATAAAGAATTTCATCTCTTGGTCGCATGAGTTCTTTAACATGAAATTTCTCAAGATTGAGATATCCCCGTACCAGCTCGGCTTCATCGGCATGAATAATTCCATGCTCCCTAGATGTCTTCAAGGCATGCTTGAGCTGATCGATGGAAATTTCGTCTTCTTTTTTCAGGAAAAAAAAGCAAATTTTAATCAGGAAATTGGTAGTCCAAGATAAAACTTTTCGGATCGGATAAAAAAATTGCTGAAGCAAAAGTAAGCATGGAGCAATTTTATACGATAGCTTTGTATTGTTTTGCAAAGCAAGCGACTTAGGGATCACCTCTCCGAGGATCAAATTTAAAGCTAAAGGTATCCCTACAGTCATCCCCCACCCTGCATGTTCACCCACAAGAGAGGAAATAGTATTTTGGACTAGAATGCTTGCAATAATAATCAGAATAATGAGTGTAATTAATAGCTCACGAGGCTGAGAGAGAAGATTAAAAAGGACCCTTTTTCGTTTATCTGGATCATTTTTATAAGACTTAATCTGCAGAGCAGACAAAGAAAATAGAGCTGTTTCAGCACCAGAGAACAACCCTAAGCACAGAAGAAAAAAAATCAATAGGATGATTAAAAAAATTGTACTCAAACTGGCTTATTCATCCCTTTTAAAATAGACTTTCATCTGCCCATCCGGTACTAATCCCAGCTGTTTTTTTAAAGTCAACTCAATCCACTCAGGATCATTTTGAGAATGAATCTGAAGCCTTAAATTGTCTTGCACTTTAGCTAAGATGTCCCTTTGGAGCTCTAATTGTTTGATCTTCTCTTTAATATCGAGATACTCCCCTTGTTTTTTTTCCATGCAGTGAGCATAAATTCCAAGACAACCTCCGCAAAACAGAAGGATCCACCAAGAGCTTTTAAAGAAGTCTAACCAAAAAAAATTTGGCACTTCTAGCTCTTGAGAGGTGGTCTTTTTAATCCGAATATTATGATCTAGGTGCATGAGACGAGTTATCTTGGTTTT
Organism: Chlamydia trachomatis; assembly: GCA_945875745.1. Taxonomy (GTDB): domain Bacteria; phylum Chlamydiota; class Chlamydiia; order Chlamydiales; family Rhabdochlamydiaceae; genus VGMB01. The sequence continues at coordinate 19,222 of CAMCLJ010000026.1, read as the reverse complement.
ATCTACCTGCTATCTGCATTCTGGAACAAATATTCTATTTTTTCCATAAAAAGAAGCAAGAATCGATAAATAACTGATAAATAACCGGTTAAGGCTGATCCTAAAGGTCTTAATTGCCTTTCATGAATCTGTAGATTGGTTCGATTATTAAACTACCTTGGTCTATTCTACCAGCCACTGTACGAGTAGTATTTATCTCTTTGCTAAGATAATAACGAAACTCAATTTTTCTAACTCTGGTGCATTTATAATCCAATATGAACGTATTGGGCAACTATTTTTTTTAAATCACCTTATTTTTTTTTAATAAGACATCCTTACTTCACTGTCTTGAAGGATCGAGGATGTTCTTTCTTATAAGAAACCCCCAACGAACCTTACGCTATCGGAAGAGTGATACCTACCTGATTCATATATTTACCACCTCGATCAGCGTAAGAGGTCTCGCAAGCCTCCGATCCCTTATAAAATAAAACCTGAGCTAGCCCTTCATTGGCATAAATTTTAGCTGGCAAAGGCGTTGTATTTGAGATCTCAAGGGTAACATACCCCTCCCAGCCTGGCTCAAAGGGAGTGACATTCACAATAATGCCACATCTGGCGTATGTGGATTTACCAATACAGACAGTCAAGACATCTCTAGGAATTCTAAAATACTCGATACTACGAGCCAGTGCAAACGAATTCGGAGGGACTATGCACTCATCGACATCCATATTCACAAATGAATTATCGCTAAAATTTTTAGGATCAACAATACAGTTGTATACATTTGTAAAAACTTTAAATTCACTAGAGACTCTTAGATCATACCCATAACTAGATAGACCGTAACTAATAATTCTCTCACCATTTTTGAAACGGACCTGCCGATCAATAAAAGGCTCGATCATTCCTTCCTCTTGCGACATTTGACGAATCCAACGATCTGACTGAAGACTCATGATTTGACACTCCAATATTTTTACACTAGAATCGATTACATATAGCGTGTGAATTCGTTTTCTTGCTACAGTTTTTATTAGATGAGCCCTTGAACGAAGGTATTAATGAGCCAGCCTTATATTGAGTCCTCTTGGACAAAACCTGATGAAACCTACGAAGTGCCCCTACGTCCCTCTTGCCTTAGAGACTTCTTAGGCCAAGAGAGTGTAAAAGAACGCCTTGATGTGATTATTCAAGCAGCCAAACAAAGACACGAACCACTCGGACACTGCCTCTTATACGGTCCCCCAGGTCTTGGCAAAACTACGCTTGCTAACATCATATCGAAATCGATGGGTACAAATCTTGTAGTAACCTCAGGACCTGTGATAGAAAAGGCGGGTGATCTAGCAGGGCTTCTGACGAATTTAAAAGAGGGGGACATCTTATTTATTGATGAAATTCACAGGCTCTCTAGAGTTATCGAAGAATATCTATATCCTGCAATGGAAGATTTCTCTCTTGATCTACTGATAGATTCTGGACCCAGTGCTCGTTCGGTGCAGGTAAAACTCAATCGATTCACCTTGATCGGAGCTACGACTCGAATGGGTCTTTTAACAGCTCCGATGAGATCTCGCTTTTCCTTTACCTGCAGATTAGATTATTACGATTCCAAGACCCTTTCAGACATCATCATCCGTTCATCGAAGATTTTAGGTCTCAATCTTTCAGATCAAGGGGCACAAGAAATTGCTACAAGAGCCAGAGGAACCCCTCGTATCGCTAATAATTTGATCCGTTGGGTAAGAGACTACGCACAGATTAAAAATAATACTCAGGCAGATCAAAAAACGGTCACAGAAGCCCTGCAGATGCTTTCAATAGATCATAAAGGTCTAGATGAAATGGATAAAAAAATATTGGATGTCATTATCGATTATTATAAGGGAGGCCCTGTAGGGATCAGCACAATTGCTGTAGCTATTGGAGAAGATCCTGATACGATTTCTGATGTCTATGAACCCTACCTCATTATGCAAGGTTTTTTAAAACGAACCCCAAGAGGTAGAGAAGTCACTCAACAAGCTTATGAACATTTAGGTCGCAGTATACCTGCCAAATTCAATTCTGGAGATACACAATGAATCTTAAGACTGCTTTTTACTTAGGACTGATCTTTTCTACCGCCCCAATATGCTATAGCGCAACGCTACATGCATCGGAAATACCCACCGATATATCGCAAAAAATGAAGCCCGCTACCCTCAAGATCCTACTGCATGAAAATGAAAAAAAGATCATTGTAGAAGCGAAAGGTCCCTATCAAGTTTGCAATCCTTTAAATAATTTCATGTTATTCAAAGGATCATTTTCTAAAAGTGCTGTTTTAACTCATGAAGCAACAGGGCTCAAATGGGGTGATCTTATTCCAGGCACTTTCCATATCCGAATCGTTCCAACCGATTCCGACACAACGATTCTTGTTAACGGGATCCAGTATCGGGGATGTGTAGAAGTCTATGATGATCAAGGATCGATTACTGTTATCAATGAAGTGGATGTAGAAAGTTATCTAAGATCTACTCTGACAACACAGTTTAAGCATGAAACAAACCGAGAAGTACTCAATGCAGTTGCAATTGTAGCAAGAACAAATATCTACCATATGCTCAATAAACACCAAGAATTTCAACTGTATCACGTACGTGGAAACGATGTAGGATATATTGGATATGGCGCTACCTTACAAAACCCCCATCTAGAATCGGCTATTTCAAGCACACGCCATGCTGTTATGACAATGGATAATAAACCATTTGCTGCAATGTGGAATGAAAATAGCGCAGGAAAAACCGCAGATTTCTCCTCTATTTTCCGTATAAATACTCCAAGCCCAGAAGGGGTATCTATTCCAATTGCCGAATCTGATAGGCAAAAACAAGGATGGTCTTTTACCGTCTCTAAAGCACAACTGGGTAAGATTGCAGCCCTCAGTAAGATCTCTAATCTGTCCTTATTTTCAGAGCGCAAGTCTGGCAAAGTTTATGCTGTAAGAATTGCTGATGAAGATAAAATACAGAACATCGATTTCTTTACTCTGCAAAAACACTTAGGGGAGCACAAGCTAAAAAGCAATGACTTCACCGTTGAAATCAAAGGAGAGTCAGTGACCTTTAAAGGATACGGACAGGGACACGGCACAGGACTTTGCCTTTATTCGGCGGCTCTGCTGGCTAAACACGGTCAAGATGCGCGTAAAATTCTGGCTACCTTTTTCCCTGAAACTAAAATACAGAAGATACGCTCTTTAGAGACCTCTATAGAATCGGGTAGTGTAGAAGCTATTCGTTAATTATTCATTTAAAAAAAGGATATAGGCTGTAATTTATTACTAAACCACAGCCTATATCCCTTACTCTCTTCCGATAGAGGAAAAAGGTAGTAACCCTTTTTCAAAAATCCATTGGATCAATTGAGGCTACACTATCCTTTGCAAAAACAACAAAACTATTAGGATATAGAACATCCCTTTTTCTGGGATACCGTACCCTCACCTTTTGAATCGATACCTAATGTGTATTCGTCTTTTTGCTGTTTATCTTTTAAGATCACAGTCTGCTTTCCCTCAGAATTACTGAGTAGGACCTCAAAGCCTCTGTTTCTAGGAAGGCCAAGCTCGTCACGATCATCGATTGGATCCCACTCAGCCTGTATTTTCATGAACGATGCGCTTAAATCTTGGGCTTGTTGCTCCTTTGGGATTTCTATACCTTGGGTTATTTTAAGGACTTTCTCAGCTAACGCCTTACTTTCCTTATCAGATAAATCACTTTGCTTATCTTTTAAATGATAGACACTAGCTGGGGTTTTATTCGATAAATTTACTGGGCCTGGCATATTAATTTCCTAAATATAAAGGGACTATTGACCGTTTGACTAAATATAATTTATTTTCACATCAAACGAAAGTTCTCTTTTATTATAAATAAATGGGTTTAATTAATGAATTTTAAAATTTATTTAATTAAAAAGTAAATTAAAAATTTTAATTAGTATTAAATAATTGTTTTTATGAAAACCGAAATCTGGTTCTTACATTAGAATACTCTAAGCATCTGGTTATCAAAGTGTTTAATGGATTTTTGCGGAGTATTTTATTATTAGATCGCTTAAGAGAAACAAGGAAAAGAGAACCAATATGTATGATCGAGGGTATTGATTTAAGGCAGTAGACGGCAGAGACCTAAAAATCTTCTTGCATGACAAGGAATGCTTGTCTTATACTAAGTACTTTCACCGGGGACCTCTTGGAACAAGACAGTCTGAACCAGGTCAGGACCGGAAGGTAGCAGCCTTAAGGATTTGGATTGTGCTTTGAGCCATCTCCGGTGTTTCTTTTAAAATCTAAAATCACACCCTACTAAAATACCGTGAAGAATCATCGGTCCGTTATGATAAAACCGCTCATCGGATGGATCACTGCTTGTACTATACTGGGCAACTGAAAAAGCTAGCCCTGATGCATAAAACATTTGATAACCTGCGTGAATATTGACTCCACTCGATACCCGGTAACCAACTCTACCTTCAACATCTGCAAAGACAACACTTTGTGCATCCTGCTTCTGGTAATCACGAATATAAATGGTATCATTTTCATCTAAAAGCTTAACACGACCATAAGCTCTATTTAAACCAAGCCCCCCCAGCCCTTTGAGATCAAACTGAAATCCTAGATAAGGATTGGTTTGAAAATCAAATCCCCCCTGAATACCGATCACATCGTTATGGGCCTTTGTATTATAATGACTGACAATTGTTGAAGAAATACAGGTAGAATCTGGATTGGTGGTAAAGGCCAGGGTCGACTTCTCATTTAAATGGAAATACCGGATGCCAAAAATACCAGAAAAAACAAAATAATCCCTTCCTCGAACAGCAGAATTGCGCCAGTAATTCATTTCAATGGTGTAAAAATGACTCTTATAGTGGGCTGTGGCTTGATCGGCAAAGTTATAATCTTGCGTGACCTGATAGTTATGAAAAGGATATGATATCGTCCCGTTACCATGTACTGTCTTGGATGCGGTCCAAGGTAGCACGTAGGTGCAGCTGGCTTCATAAATAGACTTTGTATCCGGATAATAATATCCAGAGAGCCTAGCTCCAGACTCGAAACCTAATTTATTGACAAGATCCTTACTGGAAATCGCAATCGTTGACCAACATCCATTATCACAGTAAAGGTTCGAAGAGTCTTTAGCAAGCTTGCGATTAGTGACTTTTGCTCTTTTTAAATAGACATATTCTGTAGTCATCCCCCAGTGCCGATCAATATCTGTATCGCCTGCAAACAAGGACAAAGACAGTATAGACATTGCAGATAGAGACAACCAATCTTTTGTAGCTCTCATGGCACTAAACCTTTATGTAACAGAAGGCTTAAGATTAGAGAAGGGAAAAAATATAGTACACAAAAAAACATAGGTTTTTTTTTAATAAACTAGAAGAAAATCTACCGAGAAACAGTCCGGTCCTATTTGCTTAAAAATAAGTCCTGTTTTTTGGCAAGAGCTCTGCGTGTAATTGTTTCGGCATTAAAACCATTGAGCTCGGATAAAAAAACAAGATGGAGTAACTGCTCTGAGATCTCTTCTTCAGACATCTTGCTTGCCACCTGATCTTTAAATAGTGGAAAAGATGTTTTCATCATAATTTTTAATACTTTTTGAGCTTTAGCAAGCAAAGGCATTGACGGGGGGATCCCATCAAAAGCATGAACTCTTATTTCCTTACCCTTTTCCTCTTTTTTAATTTTCTCCCAATTTTGCTCCAGCTCTTCTTCTGTATCGATCTTTTGATCACCAAATACATGGGGATGCCGCCTGATTAGCTTTTCTTTTACACCATCTATAATCTCTTCTATCGTAAATCGCCCCTGTTTTTGAGCAACCTTCGCATAAAAAATAATCGTATAGAGCAAGTCCCCTAGCTCTTCTATGATTTTATGATCATCATTGGAGTCCACAGCTTCAAGAACTTCATGTGTCTCTTCCAGAAGATATTGCTGCAGGGTTGTAAAAGTTTGCTTATGATCCCATAAGCAACCATTGGGACCATTTAAAATGGCTGCAATTTCTAGTAGCTGATCAAATTTATTCATAAAAGCGCGCCCCTTTTTTATACAGGGGTGTTATCCTAACCTAATAAGGAGTTTATCTTCAATCTGTTCAGAAATAGAAAAATCGATTCTGTTATCCTGGATGAATTAAGGATCATCCGATGAGACTACTAAGAGATAATAACAAAAATGGAAGCAAAATTTTCATGAATACCTCTTCTTTTACTGAATGCTTGCGATGTTAGAATCCAAGGATTACATATTGCCCGCATCTGATGAGATCATACCGTTTTTTTAACATGCAATCAATTTAGCTTTTTAAAGCTGATCATCTACCTATCCTCTGTGATCGGCTCATCTTTTAGTATCCATTAAAAAGAAATTCTCTAAAATAAGCTCAAAACAGACATGTTAATAAATATGGAGAACTCAATTGAACCACAAGGGTGTATTCATTGCCTCAACCGGACAAAATATTGGTAAGACAACAACAAGTCTTGGATTGATAGCAGGGTTTATTAGCAAAGGTCTTAAAACCAGCTTTATGAAGCCTGTTGGACAGGAGCAGGTGGAAATATCACCGGGGGAATATGTAGATAAGGATGTTCTTCTGATGAAAGAACATTTTAATCTGGAAGATCCTTATGAGAACATGAGTCCTGTTCTTATTCCTCAAGGGTTTACCAAAGATTTTATCGATGAAAAAATCTTTTCCTCTAAGTTGGAAAAAAAAATTCAAACTAGCTATCAGACACTTTGTAAGAATAATGAAATGTTAATTGTCGAAGGAACAGGACACGTTGGTGTCGGATCGATTATACAGCTAAATAACGCGCAGGTAGCTAAAGCTTTAAATCTGCCGATGATTCTGATTGCCTCGGGAGGTCTTGGCTCTGCATTTGATGAGCTAACCTTAAATAAGACTCTTTGTGATTATTATAATGTAAAAATTATCGGGGTCATTCTCAATCGAGTAAAAGTAGATAAAACAGCAATGATTAATGAGTATATGAGCAAAGCGCTACAGCAATGGGATATTCCCCTGCTCGGATGTCTACCCTTTGATTATTTTTTAAGTACACCTAGCATGCAAGATCTAGAACTACTCTTTCATACATCATTACTATCTGGTGAAGAGCACAGGCTTAGGCATTTTAAAACCACACGTCTTGTAGCTACCTCGGTCGATGTTTTTAGAGAAATGATTACCCCCCAACAGATCATTATTACCCCCGCTAACAGAGAAGATATCATCTTGGCTATCGTATCTAAGCAGCAAGAGCTCAAACAATCGCATCCTAGGAGCGACCTAGAAGCTGGGCTGATTCTAACAGGAGAGCTTAGGCCAAGACATTTTATTCTAGAGCAATTACAGATGGCAAATATCCCAATGATTTATATTGATGTGCAAAGTCATATCGTAATGGAGATGCTTACCAACTTTAAAGCAAAAATTCAGAAAGAAGACAGCAAAAAAATTCAAGAAGCAATTGAAGTTGTTAACTCTCACATTGATTTTGATCTGCTTTTAGACTTAATAAGCCAGAATAAAACAGATTAAACCTGTCTATGACTGCATCAACTTTAAGGTCTTTAATGCAAGCGCCTGTTTTACAAGATCTCAGATAGGGGCATCTGCGAATAAAGGTTTGATTATAAGGACAGCTGCCTTGCATTGCTATGTGCATCTTGCCCGACGGCTTATACACTTCAGCTGCTGAAGGACCAAATACACTAAATGTAGGCACACCAGAAGCCGCTGCAAGGTGTAATCCAGCAGAATCAACAGAAATAACCCCATCCATTTTTTGCATCAACCCATGCCAGAACACAAGGGTCATCTCTCCGATGAGGGTAGAGCAGTCTGCAAAAGACTGTGATAACTCAAGGACCTTCATTTTCTCTTTAACACCCTGGTAGACAAAGATAAACCTTGCTTGATAGTTTGATCGAATAAATGAAAGCAGCTCGATTGCCATCTCATCTGATAGCTGTTTATTTTTCCAATAAGAGCCGAGCGCAACCATAAACAAGGGACCTTTTTGACTCAAATTAGGTGGCAATACTGTTTCTAAACGGGCCTGATCCTGAGGATTAAAATTAAGCTTCACCCCAGAAGGCTCAAAAGACGCTGAATCTTCAAAAAATTTTTGAATCATTTTCAGATAAAAAAGAGAAATATTCTGATGTTTATCTAAATCAATATGAGTATTTGTAAACCAAAGGTTGGGTGTTTCTGGAACTGATGTTTTAGAAAAACCTATTTTTTTCTTTGCCTTACAAAAAAAATCGATCAAACCTGATTTGATATTGCCTTGCAGATCAAAAAGTAAATCATATTCTTGGGCCTGCAAATCTGCACGAAACTTTTGAATTTCTTGCCTTGTTTCTTTAGCTAAAGGATGTGCTCTCCACTTTTTTATATCAACTATTTTAACTTGATGAATATAGGGGTGAGCCTCTAGTAGAGAAGCTAAGGGTCTTTCTACAATCCAATCAATTTTCGCTTGAGGAAATCGATGATGTAAGTACTCTAAAACGGCAAGTGACTGTATGACATCCCCAATTGAGGAAGTTTTTACAATAAGTATTGAATCCATATAGATCATAATACGTTACAAGAAAAATAAAATCCATAATTTCAAAAAAAAATAAATTATTTACGTTTTTTTTGTATCTGATCAATTAATTCACTAGATGAAAGCAAAAGATGCAAACTGAGCTTTAACTGATCCGATAACACAATAAAGTCTTCTGCAATCGATGAGGTGATCCATAAGTCCTCTTGTGTTAAAGGATGGATAAAATGCAAGGCCCATGCATGAAGCATCTGCCTCGATGGCTGTATGGGACAAACAAAATTTTTTGCATACTGATAATCACCGAGGATTGGGTGTCCCATTTCTTTTAAATGAACTCTTAATTGGTGGGTTCGTCCGGTTTTAGGCTCTAATAAAACTAGAGAGCAACGGAGCCCTTTGGCTAAACTTTTCCAATACGTTATCGCCTGATCCCCTTGATTTACCTCTACCGGCCCGTAGATCGTCTGCCCTTGGTAACTGCCCTTTTTGCCCAGATAATTCTCAATAACTCCAGATTTTTTAGGTAAGCTACCATCGACTAAAGCGATGTAATACTTATGAACTGCTTTTTGGACAAAAAGCTCTTTCATCCTCTGAAGCATCTCGGATGTTTTTGCAAGCATAAGAAGGCCAGATGTGTTTTTATCCAAACGATGGATCAAAAATAAACTGATAGTTTTTCCAAGAACCTTAGCAATCGCAGAGGGATCGCTAAGAACTCCTGCGGGCTTGTTAATAATCAGGAGGCTAGCATCTTCAAAAACAATTTCACAATCGATTTTATCCGGCGCCGTTGGCAAAATGGCTCTGAGCTCGACTACATCCCCTCTTACAAGCTTATAAGAAGAAAAAAACTCCACCCGACCATTGACTAAGCACTCTTTAGCTTCAATCGCTCTTTTTAGACTTTTTACAGAGGAAAGATCAGGACACTTTTTCTTTAAAAACGTAAGTAAAGACAGCCCATGGTGAGCCTCTTCCACTTTGAATTTCATAAGATCTTTTTTATTCTTCATAACATCTCTAAAAAATCAATGAGGAGCCTAACGCCCACACCGGTCGCAAGTGTAGGGTGATAGGATCTAGATTCAGACAAGTAGGCAGTCCCTGCAATATCAAGATGAGCCCATGGAATTTTCCGGTCAATAAACTGCTGCAAAAACACAGCTCCCTTGCCAGAAGAGGCTTTACGCCCTCCAGAATTGCGCATATCGGCAATAGAGGACTTAAGCCCCTCTTTATACTCTGAATACAATGGCAGACGCCATACCCTTTCAAATGTCCTCTCCCCTGATTCGGTTAGCTGCTTTGCTAGGAGGTCATCATTAGAAAAAAGACCCGAGGCCTCCTCGCCAAGAGCAACTACTACCCCACCTGTAAGGGTTGCTAAATCAATAATCCGAGAGGGTTGATAGTGGGTTTGTAAATAAGAAAGAGCGTCAGCAAGTACTAATCTGCCTTCAGCATCTGTATCGTTAATTTCTACCGATTTGCCGGCATGACTGATAACCACATCACCCGGTTTATAGCTACCGGGACCTATCGCGTTTTCAGCAGAGGCAATCAATCCGATTAGATTTCTTTTTAAGCAGAGGTCTTTGGCAGCCTTTAATACGCCAAGGACGGCGGCGGCCCCTGCCATATCACATTTCATCGTTTCTATAGAGGCTGATACTTTAAGATTGAGACCTCCAGTATCAAAGGTAATCCCTTTACCCACGATAGCAGTCAGATCTTTAGAATCTGGATCTCCTAAATATTCCATAATAATTAAAGCAGGCGGGGTCTTCGATCCTTGGCCTACAGCAAGAAGCAATCCCATTTTTTCTTTTTCAAGATCTTTCTGCTGCAACACCTTTACTTTCAATGAGGGGCCTTTAAGTTCTTTAGCAATAGATCCAAGCATTTCTGCTGTAATATCATCTGCATTTCCATTGACTAAATCCCTTGTAAGATAGACTGAATCCATCAGAGTGATTATTTTTTTACAAGCAAGAGAAAATCGTTTACTAGAGCCAATACACTGGACCTGTTTAAGAAGACAGGTGGGATCCTTTTTTAAAGTATCTCTTTTTAAAAGGTCATAGGCGTAGTTACCAAGTAAAACACCCTCGATCATACCGAGCAGATATTCTTCGCTAAGGGATGGAAGAAATAAAGAGACTCCAGTCCAACGTTTTTTTCTGAGTAAGCGAGCAGCTTGACCATAACAGCGTCTTATTGATTCGACTGTGACCTCGTCTTTCTGACCAAGTCCGAGCAGTAGGATTCTTGGCTCCTTCTCTGTCTTGGTATATAATAGGCAAGTCTCATCGGCTTTAGCTAAAAAATCATTCATCGAAATTGCAGTCGAAGCATATTTCACATACTCTTTAGCAATACATGCCATTTCTACTTGATCGCCATGAATCCAAAATGGAATAACAGCGATTTCCATACCCTTTCTTTTAGATGAGCTCTCGAAATGATGAACTTGCATAGAAACCCCCTTGGCCAAGCAAAGCTACATATAATAACGGAAGGTAACACACCTAGAATCTGTTGCGCAACGATAGAGTACAAGAAAAAGAATAAACCAATTCTAAAAATGCATAAACGCAAACCCAGTCCTACATCTCAAGATATAAAACTGGTATTTGGGTTTTTACAAAGGCCTTAAAAAGGAATTTCATCATCGGAAAAAGACATGTCAGACTTACCCTGACCCTGCATCGACTGCTCCAATCCTGCATGAGCGAACTCAGCTTGATGAGTAGCACTTTCTGTAGAAGCGGATGAATCAGAACGGCCGAAAGGACTAAACATCAAATTCAAGGCGGTAACACTCATTGAAACTTGAGGTTTCCCATCACGATCGGTAAAGATTTCAGGCTTATTTAACTCTCCCATGACCATGATCGATCCACCTTTTTTAAAATAGGTCATCATCTTATCAAACTGCTCTCCCCATACAGTCACTTTCCACCATATCGTCTCATCCTTCGATCCTTTTCTAGCTTTAGCAGCTACACGCAGTGTGGTCACTTTTTGACCAGACGATGTGAAACGGACCTCTGGATCTGCACCGAGATGTCCTGCAATCGTAATCTGATTCATTTAAAAGACTCCAAAAATAATATTTATCTAATTCATAGAATAACACGTCGGAGGACTAAAGAATCACCCAGCCGCTATTCATCTTGCTAGGATATGATTATGGGGTAGCAAGCAAAAAAACCCCAAGGATTTTTTTATGGGGTAAACAAGAAAGTGCAAGCGCAGCTATTGAGAAATCGGTCTTCTAAAAAAGAAAAAGATCCCGATGAAAATAAAGGGAATACTTAAATACTGTCCCATAGTCAAAGAAGAAGACAGTGAAATAAGAGCGCTTTGCTCGACTTTAAAAAATTCAAGAAAAAACCTAGAAAAAAATAGTAGGGCTATAAACAAACCAAATAATCTACCTGGGCGCTTTAGCATAAACCATTTCTTCCAACACGATCCAAGACAAATAAAAAGAGCAAGATAGACAAGAGCCTCGTAAAGCTGAACAGGATGTCGTGGCACGGCCAAGCTTCCATCTGCTGGGTGTCCGAAAATAACGGCCCAAGCAATAGAGGTTGTAGTCCCTAAAATCTCCTGATTGATAAAATTACCAATACGGATTAAACAAGCCAAAAAAGCAGTTGGGATCACAATCAAATCTAAAAGGGAAAGCAAAGATAATCCAGCATTTTGAAATATCTTTTTTTTCGAGGTCAAAATCAGAGCTATAATAACACCTAAAGCTCCTCCATGACTTGCCAGCCCCCCTTCCCATATTCGAAAGATTAAGAAAGGATCTTGAATTAATAAATTCCAACCCTGATAGAAAAAAACATCACCTAACCGAGCTCCTATAACAGCGCCTAGCATGCAGGCAAAAGCTATGCTTTCTGATAACAACTTGCCCCTGGCAAATAGACCATAGACCATGGGCTTAAGGATTTTATCGAGCCACAGGCGATTATAAAGGGCGCTTCTTTGCTTAATGGATAACAAGCGTATGAAGCGGCTCCATAGACAAGAAACCTCAGCCATAGAAGGGGTCTTTTCTAAAGACGATACTAGGTGATTTAAACCTTGGCTGAGCTTTTCCACAGACAATTTAGGGTTTTCAAATAAAGACTGGAACTCTTTGTCCGATACTTTAGCTTTTAATGCTGTTACAATACCTTGAGGAAGGCGTAGATCTTCTCTTGTAAAATATGGCCTTGAAAGCAAATATGTAGTGAGCAGATACCGAAGCAGATAAAAACCAATCAAAAATCCTAAAGCGAATAAAGCCCCGTACCATAAAATGGGCCTGTTAAGTAAAGGTAGAGAAAAGTCTGATATATATGGACTAGGATCCCAATATAAATAACCTATCATTAGTAGCGTCAACCTCATGTTAAAAATCAAAATTATCACTATAGGAAAAACAAAAGAACCTTGGCTGCAACAAGCAAGTGAAGAATATCAGAAAAGAATTCAAAAACAAATCCTTATCGAATGGATACTATGCAAAAATTCCGAGCATCTACAGATGTGTTTAGAAAAAGAACATGTGTTTATCTGCCTGGATCCCCATGGCAAACAAATGACAAGCGAAGAATTTTCCTCATTTCTATTTTCCACTTTTGATGATACCGGAGCAAGAATCACCCTTGTTATTGGTGGAGCTGAAGGTCTTAGTGAGCAAGTAAAAAAACAAGCCAAAGGACTTATCAGCCTTTCAAAAATGACTTTTACCCACCAGATAACAAGGCTGATTCTGCTAGAGCAAATCTACCGGGCTTTAGAAATTCAAAAAGGCTCCGGCTACCATAAGTAAGATGCTATGCTACGCCTCTTCCTTTAGATACTGCGATCTTAAAATACTGCAAAGCTCCATTAATTAAAGCAGAGCCAATGGCAATATCCATAAAACCTCTAATTTCAGCTGGAAGAGGAAGCCACTTCATTAACATCCCTAAACACATCATAGATCCTAAAAGAAGCAAGTAAGAGATCGGGTACAACTCCTTTAAAGACATCGGCCGAGCGTAAGAAAAAAATCGATTGGATAGACGCATTACCGTTTTGCTTAATACGAATCTACCTTTTAAAAAGCCAATCAAAACCGCAGTGCTAATACACAGCAAAATGGCTGTTTGTCTTCCATTTACAAGCCGGCTTAAGACATCTATAAACAAAGAACTACGGTCGAGGTAAGACAAATCGACTACAATTGTCAGACCCTTATGCAATAAAACAACGCCAATTACAATCCAGGTCACAAAACTAATCATTAATGCAATAAAAGGGCTTATTTTCATATATTTTCTCTCACTATTGAAAAACGGGATTTTAACATTTCCTATTTTTAGAACAACAAAAAAAAGACAAAATAAATCAAATGTCAAAAATAGTGAAGCAAGGATCAAGTTTAATGACAAAAAAAGAAAGCAACTCTAGAATCTTTTATTAATAGATATCCTGACCCATTGTGATACAACACTGGCTCATCAATACACATATTAGAAAATAAGGAAAATGGATTATGAATGTAACACTTGCTTTTTTACGAATACTATTTTTTACCCTCAGCATCTTTTTTATGACTACCTACATGCTATCGAGTAAAACAGGAACCCCTATTACCAACGCATTAATGGGTGTCGGGTTTGGGTCTCTACTAGGGCTTGCTTTATTATTATTCGATACACTCTTTCGTAGATTCAATCTAAGATCCTTTAATATAGGAGTGATTGGCTTATTCATCGGGTACTTAATGGGACAAGCACTTGTCCTTGTATTTACCGCAGTCTTAGATATTAGTTCCCTATCCATCATACTTCAACCTCAGACAATTGAGATGATTGAAATCTCCCTATTTCTTTTTGGAACATATCTTGGGACAATCATGACGATGAAATCTTCGGATGAACTCTATGTCAGCATTCCTTTTATCAAATTCTCTCCGAGCGCACAAAAAAGAAAAGATCTCTTAATTGATAGCTCTGTACTATCCGATGCCCGTATTATTGATCTTGCTGCCACTGGATTATTAAATCATACACTGATTATTCCACGCTTCCTCATTAAAGAAATCTATGCCCACTCAGAAATTGGAGATGAAATCTCAAAAACAAAAGCCCATAAAGCTTTAGAGGTCATCAAAAAGTTAGAAGCTTTAGAAGGTCTGGAAGTCCGCTTTAACGACACAGACTTCCCGGAAGTCAAAGATATTCAGGGCAAGCTAGTACGCCTGGCTCGTCTTTTTGATGCTAATATTTTATCAGCCGATATTTCAAGAATTCAAATGGCAACCATCGAAGGGATCCACATCATTAATCTACATGCACTATCTAATGCTCTGAAACCCCTTACACAAACTGGTGAATTCATTAAAATTAAAATCCAGAGGTATGGGAAAGAACCAAGGCAAGGTGTTGGTTACCTTGATGATGGCACCATGGTCGTTGTAAACGGCGGAGGTAAATTCCTAGGAGAAAATATCGATGCTCAAGTACTGTCGGTAAAACATACTTCATCTGGAAGAATGGTATTTTGCAACGCCTGTGATGATGATGGCTCTGATTCTGACTTTATCGATGAGGATGATGATTACGATGAAGACAAATAATTCCTCTATTATACTAGGAATCGGCAATGATATTATTGAAGTGGACCGGATTAGACAAAGCTTTGATCGACACGGCTACCGTTTCTTAACTAAGCTATTTTCTGAGAAAGAACAAGATTACTGCCTTAAACACAAAGACCCTATCCCTCATCTAGCTGGCCGTTTTGCAGCTAAAGAAGCAATCGTCAAGGCTCTAGGGACAGGGTTTGGAGAGCATGTGTCATGGCAGGACATAGAAGTCCTTAATGATAAGCTTGGCAAACCTGAGGTCCATGTCTCCAAAGCCTTAGAAAGTCAACTAGAGAATTCAACAATACTGATCTCGATTAGCCACTGCCAGCTTTATGTCACGGCGATGGCTATATGGACAAAAATCTAAAACAAAGAAAAAGGAATCTCGTAGTTGATCACCCCTCTTTGTTCATACTCTGGATAGTTATGAGCAAAGACTCTACAGGAGTAAGAAAAACGCAAAGCGCCCCACAGCCCTAGCTGATAACGATAAAAAGCGCCCAGATCAATCGACTCATGCTGAATATTTCCCCATCCATGATGCCGGTCTACTAAGACCCTGTTTTTACCAAACAACCCAAAATATCCCTCTATAAAGCCGCCATACTGATGGACGTCTTTTATATTAGCTTCGCAAGCTACAAGAGAACGAATCCAAGGATACCCATGGGTCGCGATTCCAAGAGCTGTAAAAACAGACCACCTCATTGTCCAATACTCTAAAGAGCTATACTCCTTTCCAACGGCGGCTGTTGCCTCAAAATTACAGTAGGAAGCATAGGGGGAGCTAATATCTTTCACTGATTTTGAGGACACTCCCCGTATATTGACACCAGCTACTAGACTAATCGGATCCGCTGCAATATCATTATAGATACGATACCGTGCCTGCAAGGCAGAACTTCTAAAGCTAAAGTTCTGCCTGGGGGTCTGGGCCATTTCCAAATCAAGATCAAAATCTAGATCTTCGTTTAAAGTAAACCCGATACCTGTTGCAGCTACATAATTATTAGAAGGATAGGAACGATCGGGCCGGGCCCCATCTACATAATGAAAATAGCTATAAGCCACCGATGTACTTGATCTAAAAGCGTAAACATCACCGTACCAAGGAAGCTGATCTATTGCTGCTACATCCACGGCCTTGATCATAAAGATAGCGCAGCCCAGGTAAAACCTATTCATGATTACAGTCCTTCCTCAGAAAGCCACCTTTCCGCATCTAAAGCCGCCATACAACCAGATCCAGCAGCAGTTACTGCCTGTCTATAGACATGATCTTGAACATCACCAGCTGCAAAAACCCCTGCAATATTTGTTTTGGATGTGCCAGGTATGACTTTGATATATCCATTGGAATGGAGGTCAACTTGACCTTTTAAGAATGAGGTATTGGGTGTGTGACCGATAGCAAAAAACACACCTCCTGCCTCTCTCGTCATTTTTTCTTTAGTAAGAACATTTTCAAGAGTTACAGAGCTAACAACCTCATCACCTTGAACTGACTCAAGGGTTGCATTCCATACCACCTCAATTTTAGGATGGCTAAGAGCTCTTTCTGACATGATTCTCGAGGCCCGTAATTGATCTCTTCGATGGACTAGGTATACTTTTTTAGCAAATTTGGTTAAGAAGATAGCCTCTTCAACGGCCGTATCCCCACCCCCAAAAACATATAAATCTTTATTGCGGAAAAGAGGAGCTGCCCCATCGCAAACAGCACATGCAGTAACCCCTTTCTGCCATAATTCTCCGTCACGCGCTCCTGGAACCTGCAGGCGGTTGGCGGTCGCCCCTGTGGCGATAATCACAACGTGCGCCGAACTAGTTTGTTTTGCGTAAATAAGAAACGGATGCTTAGAAAAATCGATAGACACCACATCTTCTGGAACTATTACTGTTCCAAAACGTTCTGCCTGCTGTCTGCATTTCATCATGAGTTCAGGCCCCATGATCCCATCTGGAAATCCTGGGTAATTTTCTACCTCGGTTGTCGTCATCAGCTGACCACCGGCTACTCCAGAAAAAAAACCTTCATAAATGATTGGGGATAAATTAGCCCGGGCAGCGTAAATAGCTGCGGTATAAGCCGCCGGCCCTGAACCTATAATGACCAGTTTCTTTATATCCATAACTTCCTTATCTTATTGTAAATTGAGGTAACCCACAATTTTTACAAGAATAAGGGGAAAAAAACCAGAAAAATTAGGATTTAAAGATCGTAATATTTACGGTAATTGAGAACAAAAACATCGCTATCAAAAAAATGAATAAGCGGACAAATAATCTCGACATCGGCCTGAATCATCAAAGAAGCGACTATATCTTCTTGATCAAGGCTGCCATCTTCGGATTTTTCACTTTTTTCAAAACAAATGGGTTCTATACCTGATTCCTCAAATAAAACAGCTAAAAGCTCTTCAGTCACTTCAGGGTGACATTCTTTCGAAAAGAAAACAGGCATCTTTTTAAAAGATCTTACCAGATGGTTTTGAGTCTTCATATTTTTTGTCATAATCATGCCTTTTTTCTATTATTTCGATATCTCATGCATTTTATCTGAACGGGATTGTTCTATTTTTGTAGCAACCAAACGCAAAAATTCTGGGGTGTTGATTAGCGAATGGCCGGCGTAGCGTAACACATTCCCTTGGATCGAATTAAAAGCTGCAAAGACAACATCTGGATCATTCTGTAAATCTGTATGAGCAAATTCTAATGCATGACCATTCTGTTTAACAGCTAGGGTAACCAAATGTTTATTGGCGCACAAATGTTCAGATGCATACTCAATAGCTAGCCCATCCTCTGTTACAGCCTGCCGCATAAAACGCAGATCATCTCTTAATCCTAAAGAGGCGTAACGCAAAACACAGGAACATACCCTTAAAGCTTCAATCATAAAACGCGGATCTTCTTTTAATTTATTTGTAGCGTATTGTATCGCCTCTGGGAAGTGTCTTACAGACTCTAATACAATCTCTTTATCTCCTCTAATGTCTAAAGAAGCAAATTCAAGTGCCTGGCCGTTTAAGGCTACAGCCTGTTTTACAAAACTTGGATTATTGCGCAAATCCGAAGAGGCGTAGATTAATGCGTAAGGGTTGTCTTTTAACATCTCTAAGATCTTTTTTTGATCGTTAGATAACATGACGTACTTGGCAGATCGCAAGAGCCCTGGCATCAAGGCTACACACCCGATCCCAATTAGCGTTTCAGTAAAAAGTTGCCTTTTTGGGGGTGTGATAATATTTTTTGAAAATACAGACCCGATGAGACCAGGCTGACTTTGCATGCCAGGCAAAGGCTTAGAAAATCTCGTAAAGATCGAAGAGCCTGTAGGCATCACCCCTCGAGAATACGCCCCCCTTATTATTGACATCATCGGCCCCCCTTTCCTAACATTAAAGCGTTTCAATTGAAAACTAAAACTATAATATATTAATATTATAAATTTGATGTTAAGATTGTAAGAATGATTAATTTAATAAATTAAAATTATAAAAAGTTTGTTTAAATAATTATTGATAAATATTTTTAAAATGATATCCATTTCATAATAAACGATTTATAAACTTTAAATTTAAATTTAAATTAAAAAGGTACGAGGGGCAGGAGTACTTAGTTTAGAGGAAATAAGAATTCCCCTGTTTGCCTAGATCGATGTTGCATTCTCGATTTGAAATTCGAGAATAGGAGTATCAATCCAACAAATAGAAAAAGATACCAAAAAAATTGCTTATTTTATGTTGATACCTTTTTAAGTACATCGAACTAGAGACTTCTTTAATACACCTCAAACTATACTGCGCGCGGGTAAATGCTTTAAAAATTGCTGAGATTTTAGTGAGTTAAAATTTTAGATTGGCTACACTGCTTTTTTTTATTCGTTGGTAGCCAATATGATACATATAATCATCCCTTCAGAAGATCTTGAAAAAATCAACTTTG
>CAMCLJ010000025.1 GCA_945875745.1 Chlamydia trachomatis | reverse complement strand
TTCTATGATATTCTTGGCAAGCCTCAAAAATCGGTAAAATCGGTCCATCCGGCATTAATTTTGTATACCCACCTTCTTTTCCTTCGGCAAGTTGATTTTTAATCCGTATATTTGCAAAGGTACCCCGCATCATCACCTCATGATTACCTCTGCGACTGCCATAGCTGTTAAAGCTATCTTCTAATACACCTTGTCCTAGAAGGTATTTGCCTGCAGATGAATCTTTGCTAAAAGATCCAGCAGGGGATATATGGTCTGTTGTCACCGAATCACCAAGGAGTGCTAAACATCGCATATGCGATAGCTGCGAGGTTTTCGGAAGATTGCGTGTGAAATTGGTAAAATAGGGAGGCTGTTGAATGTATGTGCTGACAGGGTTCCAGTCGTATCTCTCTTGCCCTTTGCCGCCGATTGCTTTCCACAAAGGATTATCATTTAAAACGTTGGCATAACGGTGAATAAACATCGCAGGCTCGATATTTTGCAGGATAAGCTGCTCAATTTCTGCAGATGTTGGCCAAATGTCTTTAAGGAAAACAGGCTGTTTATCTTTACTATAACCAATCGGTTCCTCTTCCATATTGATATCTACTTTGCCAGCTAAAGCAAAAGCGACAACTAACGGAGGGGACATTAGGAAATTTGCTTTGATAGTGCTGTGGATTCTCGCTTCGAAGTTTCTATTGCCACTTAAAACACTTGCGACTACTAAATCATTTTGTTTAATCGCCTGTTCAATCGTCTCATCTAAAGGACCACTATTACCAATACAGGTGGTGCATCCATAACCTACTAGCTGGAATCCGAGCTTGTCAAGATAGGTTTGTAGACCGGCTTTTTCTAAATATTCTGTCACAATACGAGACCCTGGCGCCAGGCTTGTTTTAATCGAAGGATCAACTTGCAATCCTTTTTCGACTGCTTTTTTAGCTAAAAGCCCTGCTGCTAGCATCACAGCTGGATTGCTAGTATTTGTGCAGCTTGTAATAGCTGCAATAGCAATAGAGCCGTGTGTGAGCACACTTTCTTTAGAAGGAGCATCAGAATATCCGGGACTTGCAGTCGGAGTCGTGTAGGGTCTGTTGCCAACCATTTCAACAATATCTGTAGGGGCCCCTGGCGGATTGCTTTCCAATCCTCCAGTTTTTTCATGCATTAGGTGGGTAAATCCACCATGCATCTGTACTTTGATCATCGGGGCAGTCTGTTCTTTTTCTTTACCATAGCCCCCATTTGCAATAGGCTGTTTTAATAAATTGTGAAATTGAGACCTGATCTGCGGTAGATTAATTCTATCTTGCGGTCTTTTTGGTCCAGCAACACATGCTGTTACAGTATGAAGATCGAGTTCGACGACTTTAGTAAAATCGAGTTCGCCTTGTTTTCTGACACCAAAAAGATCTTGAGTTTCAAGGTAATTTTGAATCTGTCGTATTTTATTTTCTTCTCTACCTGTCATCCGTAGGTAGTTGATTGTTTTATCATCAATTGGAAAGAAACCCATGGTTGCCCCATATTCCGGAGCCATATTGGCAATGGTTGCCCGATCAGCCACCGTTAGGCTCGAGGTTCCCTCACCAAAGAATTCAATGAATTTATCTACCACATGTTCTTTTCGCAGGATCTCTGTTACACGCAGAGCTAAATCTGTTGCGGTAGCCCCTTTAGGCATCCTGCCTGAGAGGTGAAAACCGATCACCTCTGGCATTTGTAGTGCTACAGGCTGTCCAAGCATCGCAGCTTCTGCTTCTATCCCTCCGACTCCCCAGCCTACAATGCCGAGACCGTTAATCATCGTTGTATGAGAATCGGTCCCTACAAGAGTGTCTGGAAATAAAAGAGTCTTTCCTTCGATAGTATCTTCTGCAATCACTTTGGCAAGATGTTCTAAATTCACTTGATGTACAATGCCTATGCCAGGGGGAATCACCTTAAATGTCTTAAATGCTTCTTGTCCCCATTTGAGAAACTCATAACGCTCGATATTTCTTTTAAACTCTAGGTTTAGATTGAACTCATATGCGTCCGCTGTCCCTGATTTATCCACCTGTACTGAATGATCGATCACTAAATCTACAGGAACTTGTGGTTCTATAATCGAGGGAGAAAAACCTTGCTTAGACACCGCATCACGCATAGCTGCTAGATCGACAAGTAGTGGTACTCCGGTAAAATCTTGGAGCAGAACCCGAGAGACAACGAAAGGGACCTCTCCTCCTGCCTTGCCTCTATCTTTCCATTGAGCCAGTGAGAGGATATCTTCAGTTTTAATTTTTTCTTCATCGCAGTTGCGTAACAGTGATTCAAGGACGATACGCAAGGAGATCGGCAATCTACTGAGATTAATCCCAGATTGTTTTTCTAGCTCCGGGAGGCTGTAATAATACGATCCATCTAATATCTTTAATGTTCCAAGAGTATTGCGCAGCGATGACATGATACCTTCCTTTATAAGGTCTTATTTGGGGAAAAGGCTTTAACCGTTTATCTGTTTGGATTGTGTGATCTTTTTTATCAACATTTGTGCCGGTGTGTCCCCAGGATATTTAGTTAAGAATGCTGTTAAAAGCTCCAAAGCTTTGTCTTTATTCCCTATTTCAAATTCTTCGAAAGCGATTCTAAATTCATTGCAGAATGCTTTTTGTTCAGGGGTGGTGCCAATGGCAGTATCACTTGAATTTTCTGCTACCAGTTCATAGATTTTAGTATTAGCATGCCTGCCTTTAAGCAAAACGATATCTAGGGGCCTTGTAATAAAGTTATCTTTTATTAGCTGATAGACGTTATCAGAGATAATAATACTTGTCTGATATGTGTTATTGAGCCCTTGCAAACGGGATGCTGTATTTACCGAATCTCCGATAGCTGTATAATTAATTCTCTGTTGAGCTCCGATATTGCCGACGATAGCAATGCCTGCATCGATTCCAAATTTCGAGATAAATTTGGCATCTAGTATTTCTGAGGAATTGCTGTGTATAGTTCTTTGAGCGGCCTGGCAACGGAGTGCAGAAAGGCAGGCATTGGTACGTGGATAGGGCAGGGGATCGGGCGCTCCCCAAAAAGCCATGATGCTATCACCAATAAATTTATCTATTGTCCCGCCAGTTTTAAGGATTATCTCAGATAGAGTATCGAAGTGTTCTGTTAACATTCGGACTAAGGTGTCTACAGGGAGCTTTTCTGCAAAACCAGTGAATCCCTTGATATCGCTGAACATAATCACCAGCTCTTTTTTTTCTCCTCCTATATTAATGTCCTGACCTTTTTTTATGAGCTGCCGGACCATTTCTTTAGGAAGATATCGAGCAAATGATTTAATAGCACTGCGCAAAGCAATGATAGAGGCTTCCATCACATTTACCTCATAGATATTTGAGGTGATTGCAACGGGATTATCAAGGTTGAGCTGTGTGATTTTATCGATCTCAGAAGCAAGTGTCTCTATTGGTCCAGAAATTCTTTTAGAGAACACAATAATAGATACTCCTGACACAATAAAAATAATTAAGGATATGATGATGATTTGATGTTGTGTCTTTAGAAGAGATTCCACAAAGTCATTGAGCGGAGCTATAACAATAATTATCCATTGTTTATCAATACCCAAACGAAGATTTTGAAAGCCACATAGCAGTTGGTCATCTTTTTTATCTAAAATTAACCCTTCTTTTTTAGATACTACATTTTGGCTATACGCCTCGTTTACAGTAATGGCGTCAATGTTGGTAATAACTAGTTTACCTGAAGCATCAATTGGCAAGAGAATATCACCGTTGGTCTCATTAACAATAAAAGCCTTACCTGTTTTTCCAACTTGTTGTGTTAACAGAAAATTGGATAGAGAGCTGAGGACTAGATCGGCTCCGCTAACGCCAATAAAGTTATTTTGAGCATCTAAAATGGGGGATGCAACGGTAATACCATGGGCATCTGACGGGTAGTATTTGTAGATGTCAGTCCAGGACGTTGCTTTATTTTTTGATGCATCTAAATACCATCTGCGGATTCTGGGATCATAGATTGAAGGTGTAATATTTTCCTCGGCTAGTTTATTAAAGTCTTTATCAAAATAAATATAGAATTCTTTTGGAATGCCGGTTGATTTATCTACCATCCAAAGGCAATACTGTGTGTTAGGAGGGATCGGGCTACTAGGGTTACCTCTAAAGTTTGTCTGTTCTGTTAATGCAGTGTTGAAAATTCCAAGCATAGTCCCTTCAACAGTGGATAAATAACAGGCAGCAAGTGTTGGATAGGACTGAATCTGTTGTTTCATAATGTCTAACAAAGAGCTGTTAGTGGCTGATATATCAGAGATTTTTTGGACTGAAGCGCTTGATATTTCAGGGATCTTTTCAAATTCATGAACAACACAGGATAAATTATTAAAGACCCTTTCTGCAGCCCTTTTTATCGTCATTTCGGAAAATTGTAAGATGGAATTGTAGTTTTTTTTGTATGAGGTTGTGATGATAACGACAATCGATATGGTCATAATCAACATAAAGATTGTTAAAATATCAAAAACAAGTTTTCTATTTTTCCATGACTTATAAATGGCTTCTTTTATATCCAAGGGAGGCCTCTTTTATTTTCTTTTATTTCGCACTAAATCAAAAAAAAATTTTTGACACAAGACTATTGTCATAAACAAAAAAGACAGAGGTTCATCAAAAGAAGAGATCTTTTCCCCAACGCCTTGCCTGATCCTTGGATAGCTAGTTGTTATTTACAAGGATAGGATAGAATGATTTTAATGTCTCAATATTAATTAAATTTTTAATTATCCTATCCATATGTTTATAAAAGTTTTATTTATTCCATTTTCTTTATGAAAAATAAATATTCCAAGGGTAAAATTTCTTTACAAGAACGCCGAAAAAGATTGTTCCTAGTTATTTTAGGAATAAAAATCGGTATAAAATTATTTAAATATATTAAAATGGAGCTGAGCTATGGATATGCATAAAGTAGATATTTTTTTTGATCAAACACTTAAAAGCTCTGTTAGTCTATATCATACGGCCTTACCAGACAATGATTTGGTTCAAAGGTTCCCTATTAAGAGGATTCCTGGAGCTGGACATTCTATGTTTGTGATTGCAATGAGCGCTTATCTAGTTGCAAGAGGAGCTTTAGCATTAGTGATAGCTCCCCTATATCTTGTAGCATGTATTGGTAGAATGGGACTGCGATCTATTGCGAGCATAATCGGAAAAAATCCCAACAACGTGGCTTCCGGAGACAACCTTTCGAAAATGGCTAAGGCTTTTTTTGCAGGCCCTATTGCTATAATAGCGGCGCCTCTTACCATTTTACGAGAAGCTGTCACTATTGTGTCTGGAGGAAGGTCATTTACCAATAGTGCCGAAGTTGAGTAGGGTTGACTCGATAATCTAAGAAATTCAATACCAATGCCGATTAGATAGAAGGTGAAATTTGTAGATCGTTTTAGGATGAAGAGATAAATATATTAGAATAAATAGTTTAAATTTATAGGTTAATTATGTCTATCCCTCAGGTAGATCAGGCTCATGTGCAAAGATCTTCTATAGATCAAGAAGAGACGTTTTTAGAAACACTTGATGAGATGTTTGTCGAGAAATGGAATGTTATCGCACTTCCGGATCTTATTCGTAACGACAAGAGTGATCATCCATCTTTAATGATGTCAAAAGGTGTTATATTATTAGTATTGGGAATCTTTCAAACTGTTATAGCCCTTTTCTATATTATGGCATCTATTTATAGGATAGGCGATACAGACAAGACTTATAAAGAGCATGCTTTTCGGATCTTCTCCTCTCTTGCTTTACCTCCCATACATCTGGTGATTGGCGCGGTGTGGTTGGCAAAAGCGATACTAGACATTCCTTATGAAATGGCTAGGGTCTGCTTGGAATCAGATGAAAACGGCTTCTATGGAGTTAGGTCTATAGCCGCTCGCCCCTTTGATTTAGAGAGCCTCTAGCAGTTGCGATTCAGTATTATCTGGGGAGCTTCGATTCAGAGTCAGTTGAAGTATTCGTTGACATTCTTTCATGCTTTCTTCCAATTCTCTTTGTAGAGCTTCTTGTTTAATGTCAAAAACATTCCAGGCTTTGTATCCATTTAATACGTGCTTAGATGATCTTAGTTTTACCAGCTGGGTCGAAATTTGGTGCATTTGATTTTGAATATTTTCTTTGTAAGAATTCTTCATTTGGAGGTCCTTAGATTCAATTAATTTTTTAACATACCAGTAGAGCTTATCGGAAGATAGAATTTCATGCAAAAGATATATAATATTTTTTTAATAAAATGCAGTTTTTGTAAAAACGTTAAATGCAGACAGCCTTTTTTTCTAATAGATTGCTATGTTTTATAATATTTTATTACCCAGGCTGTGATTGGGTGAACCTATCCTAATAAAGTTTTAAGTGTTATACTACTCGATATTGCGGAGGTAACGTATGGTAAAACACTTCACCTGCTTGTCAGACTCTCAATGGGAGATGGTTAAGGAATTGGTCAACTGGAGTCCGCCTCCTCAAAGAGGAGTCCCCAGAGCCGATTTCAGAAAGATTTGGAATTCAATTCTTTTCATCTTGACCAGAGGGTGCCGCTGGGTCGACATCCCCAAAAATCCAGATCTTTACTGCTCGAAATCAACGGCGCATCGTTGGCCAATCATTTTGAAAAAAGCACACGTCTTTGACAAAGTATTAAGCGGCCTGTTGCAAGCAGGAATTGCTGAGAAGAAAGTAGACCTGAGTCAATTGGCCATTGATGGCTCTTTCCCCCCCAGGGCCTGGTGGAGGCGAAGAAGTTGAACATGGTTACAAGGGAAAAGGCTCCCTTCTTCATCTAGTCACAGATAAAGAAGGGATTCCCCTTTGGATCACCACAACCTCAGCGAAGGGGAATGAGCGAATCCAAGCGCTGGTCTTGCTAGACCAGTTGGAATTGATCCAATCCAAGGATGCCAATTTGTGAAGCTGACATAAGGGTATGACTCAACCGAGCTGCGAATGGAGATGTTGCGAAGGAATTATGTGCCGATTATAGGCTATCGAAGAAATCAGAAGAATCGCTTGCCGACAGAAGAAATATGCGCCTACTTTGGAGTATCGAAACAAAGATGGGTAGTCGAGAGAAGTTTTGCTTGGCTAAAAAGAAAATGCAGAAGGCTCCTTGAGGCATGGAGGCCTTTACTTCGCTCGGATTTGTGTTTATGTGGCTACAAAAAATTTATTAGGATAGGTGCGTTGAATTTTCAATCATTTTCTAATCGGTTTCATTTATTTATTATTCGAATTATTAAAAAAGTTATTGATAAAAATGTTATTTTATGTGATTTTTAATTTAAGTGAATAGATTTAATTATTTTCACTTGTTTTAACTAAATCATGAGGAAAGTATGGCGAAGAAAAGATCTTCAACAAAGAAAAGGGCTGTAAGAAGAACAGCTAAAAAACGCAGTGTCAAAAAGACTGCTAAAAGAAGACCTGCTGCTCGTAGAGCGACAAAAAAAAGATCTGTTAAAAGATCTGTTAAAAGATCTGTTAAAAGATCAGCAAAAAAATCAGCACGCAAAGTAGCTAAAAAAACTGTTAGAAAGGCTGCGAAGAAAACTGCGAAGAAAAGTTCAAAGAAAGCTTCAAAAGCAAAAAAAACAGCAAAAAGAAAAAGACCTAGCAAGTTGAATGCACCTGTAATAGGAGCTTCAATCTTTGGTTCTAGCGGATCTGGTGTATAATATATATATTCAGAACGTATATAAGGCCTGATCCTTGGATCGGGCTTTTTTTTATCTATTTTTTATTTGATTCTACAAATAACATCTTTTATCTTTTTAGATGAGTTTCTAGTTCCCATGCATAAAACCATCCCCCTTTCCGATGGGTATGCCATTCAGGTTTTTGTTTTTTTATTTGAGAGGTAAGGAAGGTTCAATTCTTTCTAATGGGGGACTTAAGATCCGAATAGGTCTGTAAACGGCTCTACGAGAGGGCTCCAACTGGATGAATTGGGTATTAGAGAGTCAAGCATGTTTTTTAGGTTTTCTTTGATGAACACCTGCTCTAGCATTTGTCCAAGTACAGAGTGTGTGAGTTGATCTAAAGGAAATCCTTCTTCGCTGTTGATATTTTTAATTACGATTTGTTTAATATTTGGTAATTTCTTTACCTTGCTATTGGTTTTAATATACACAAGGTCTACAGAAATATTATTAATAACTAGCTCTTTAATAAGTACCGTTTTTTTAACAGATGTGTCTGCAGGAATTTGAGAGTTTTCTTGTTTTTTTTTGGATTTCTTTTTAGTCGGTTGCGAAGAACCTGTAGATTTCTCTAGATTACCCATAATCTGCGTCCAGTTTCCCTTTGTTGATGTGGGGGAGTCGAATTCCAGTCCTATGTATACATTATCGAGGACGACCTTTTCGATGATGATTTTGTCTTTTGTATATGAGCTTAAGGGAGCTGCAATCGTAATCTTTTTGGCTGTAAATGCCTGACTTAATAATCCCTTAGGGATGTTATTAATCTCAAAATTTTCTATATCAATTTCTGACCATCCCAAGCTCATGTCTTCGATATCGACTTTTACCCCAAGTTTTTCTGTGAGATTTTTGCAGATAATGTCTGGTGCTCGGGACCAAAAAATAAAAGAGGCGATACTAATCCCAGCAATAATAAAGAAAATTACTCCTATTAACGCTTTCATTATCTTATTCATCATGAGCCTTATATTATATTTAAAGTATAATTTAAAAATAATATAATATTTAATATATTGCAAGGGGTTGGTGAATAAAAAAAAGAGCACCTCTTACAAGAGGTGCTCTTTTTTAGATTCCTTGAAAGCACAGGGACTCTTTAGTAATCTGCTCCAGCCATAGCAGATGAGCTATGGGCTTTATCATCAACTTCTTCGGCAATGATTGCCTCTGTTGTTAATAACAACGCTGCAATTGACGCAGACAGCTCTATGGAAAGACGACATACTTTTGTAGGATCGACAATCCCTTTTTCTAGCATATTGCCGAATACATCATTTTGAGCATCCCATCCTTCATATTTACCCATTTGCGATACGTGCTGAAGGATAATAGATCCTTCTTTTCCTGCATTTTCTGCAATTTGACGTAGTGGATAGCTGAGGGTTTTCATTATGATTTCAGCTCCGACTTTTTCATCTCCCTTAAGGGTTGCAGCTAATGTTTCGACCACAGGGATGCATCTTAAAAATGCGACCCCACCGCCAGGCAAGATCCCTTCTTCTACAGCAGCCTTTGTAGCATGGACTGCGTCGTCAACGCGGTCTTTTTTTTCTTTCATTTCAACTTCTGTAACCGCCCCAACTCTGATAATACCTACTCCACCTGCTAATTTAGCAAGACGCTCCTGCAGTTTTTCTTTATCATAATCAGAGGTGCTTTCTTCGATTTGTCTTTTAATCAGGGTAATACGCTCTTGAATAGCTTCTTTTTTACCCATCCCTTCTACAAGAGTTGTATCTTCTTTTTTAATAACTGCTTTTTTTACTTTTCCAAGCATATCAATAGATACAGTCTCAAGTTTAATGCCCAGGTCCTCACTGATGTACTGGCCTCCTGTGAGGATCGCAATATCTTGTAGCACAGCTTTACGACGATCTCCAAAGCCCGGAGCTTTTACTCCACAAACCTTAAGACCTGCTCTTAGTCGGTTTACCACCAGTGTTGCAAGGGCTTCTCCTTCGACATCTTCTGCGATGATAAGAAGAGGTTTTCCTGTTTCAGCAACTGATTGAAGGATCGGTAGGAATTCTTTCATTCCAGAGATTTTCTTTTCATAAATTAAAACAAAAGCATCTTCAAGAACACACTCTTGTGCTTCCTGATTGGTTGTAAAGTAAGAAGATAGGTAGCCTCTGTCAAAATTCATCCCTTCTACTACGTCTAGAGTTGTCTCAAAGCCTCTTCCTTCTTCCACAGTAATTGTTCCATCTTTACCGACTCTTTCCATCGCTCTCGATATGATTTGCCCGATTTCTGTGTCTCCGTTTGCAGAGATGGTTGCTACTTGCTCAATTTCTTTTCGATCTTGAATCGGCTTGCTCATTGCTTGTAGATTATGGACGACTGCTTTTACAGCCTTTTCAATCCCTCGTTTGATTTCCATCGGATTCGCGCCAGCAGTCACATTCCGTAGCCCTTCGCTGTAGATAGCTTCAGCAAGCACTGTGGCTGTTGTGGTACCATCACCTGCTTTATCGGCTGTTTTGCTAGCCACTTCTTTAACCATCTGAGCGCCCATGTTCTCGTGCTTATCTTCGAGCTCAATTTCTTTAGCGACAGTAACTCCGTCTTTAGTAATGTGGGGCATTCCATATGATCGATCAATCACAACATTGCGCCCTTTTGGTCCAAGGGTTACCTTAACTGCAGAAGCGAGTGTTTTGACTCCTTTTAGAATCTTCTGTCTGGCTTCTTCTTTAAATTTTATGTTTTTTGGTGCCATATTTTTCCTATCCTTAGATTTAAGAGTTAACAATTGCTATGATATCATCGGATCTAACGATTACATATTCTTCATCTTCTAGGGTAACTTCTTGTCCTGAGTATTTATCCATTAAAATTAAATCTCCTACATTGACAGCAGGACGAATTAGGTGGCCGTCTTTATTTTCAATACCAGGGCCCACTGCAATAACCTTTGCGGTTTCTTGTTTTTTCTTCGCGCTATCGGGTAGAATAATTCCACCTTTTAGACTTTCTTCTTGCTTGATTCTTTGGGCAAGAACTCTATTTCCAAGAGGTCTAAGGGTTGTTTTATTGGTAGTTTGTTGTTGAGGCATCTGGTTTCTCCTTATTGGCAAAGTGAATTGGTTTCTCTAACTGAAAAATCTAAATTTTAGATCAGATCTTTTTTTTTAGCAATCAAAAAACTAGCAAATGGACAGGTCAACTGCTAAAGTTTGTTTTTTATGAACATTGATTGAATAAAGGGTTGTAGCGGGTCAGTAAAAAATCATTAATAATATTAGCTGTTTTCGGCTTTGAAAGAAATTCTATTACAAGCCTTTAGCAGGATTGGATAGGCAATAGTTATTAACCCGGTTTATTTTTAAGAAAGACGAAAGGTCTCTGGAATAAGAAACCTTGACATAAGAGAGAAAGTTTGAATAATTCGGATTTTTTTATATTCAATTTATACAAGAGGTCATTATGGTCGCATCCGAGCCAAAATGTAAAAATCTAACATCACATCTCAAAGATCGATACGATGTTCCTGATTGTGATCGTTGGAATGTTGAAGCTCTTTATCCATCCTGGCAGGCTTGGGAGAAAGATCTAGATCAGTGGGTTAGACCCCTTCAGAAAATGCATTGGCCCGAGTGGGATGATTACCAAGGCCGCCTTGCAGATCCAAAGAAGCTTAAAGAGTTTTTAGATAAAATGTTTTTATTCGATAGGCACTTATCTAGGCTCTATACTTACGCTCATTTAAGACACGATGAAGATGTTACTGCCGAACAAGCTAATCAAGCCTATACGCGGATGGTCTCTTTTTTATATTCATTTCGTGAAGAATTAGCTTGGTTTGAGCCTGAACTTCTTCAGTTGTCACACCAGAAGATTCAGACGATGTTGCATTCTGATATTCTTCAAGAATACAAGGTGTATCTCGAAAAAATTGTTCGTTTTACTCCTTACACACTGTCTCAGGAGATGGAGCGCCTTATGGCGCTTGCGGGTAAAGCGTTGGAGACTGCCCAAAGAGCATTTAGCGTATTTAATAATGCTGATCTTAAATTCGCCTCGATTTCTGATGGGCAGGGTAGGCTCCATGAGCTCAGCCACGGTCAGTATCAGCTTTATTTAAGAGATCAAGACAGAGTCCTTAGAAAAAATGCTTTTTTAGGGGTGCATGATGCGTTTAAAGCTTATGAAAATACCTTATGTGAGCTCATTCAAGGACAAATTCAAAAACACGTCTTTGAAAAGCGAGCCAGAGGGTTTGATTCATGTTTGCACGCTACACTATTTCCTTGTCAAATAGACAAACAGGTCTATACCGGATTAATTGAGAGTGTTCACAAAAGTCTTCCTTCCCTACATCGTTATATGGGGTTACGTAAAAAACTCCTCGGATATGATAGTCTACATCTATACGATTTACACGTGCCGATTGTCTCTAATGTTAATTTATCTATGACTTACGAGCAGGCTGAAGAAGTAGTGATAGATTCCGTTCATATATTAGGAAGTGAATATCAATCGATTTTGCGCAGAGGTTTGATGGATGATCGGTGGGTGGATCGGTATGAAAATCGGAATAAAAGAAGTGGGGCTTACTCGAGTGGTTGTTATGACAGTAGTCCGTATATTCTAATGAACTACAATGGAACAATTAATGATGTGTTTACCCTGACCCATGAGGCAGGTCATAGTATGCACACCTACATGAGTAGTAAAGGGCAGCCCTATCAATACTCTTCTTATCCGATTTTTTTAGCAGAGGTTGCATCTACATTCCACGAAGAGCTATTACTTAACCATTTAATGACTCGCTTTTCATCTAAAGACGAGAGAGCTTTTTTAATAAATCAAACAATTGATGATATTAGAGGGACATTTTTTAGACAGACTATGTTTGCAGAATTTGAATTAAGAATGCACGAGCTAGTGGAGCAGGATGTTCCCCTTACCTCAACTTTATTAAAGCAAGAATACCGGGCGCTAAACCAAAAGTATTTTGGACCCGACCTTGTGATCGATGAAGCGATCGATGTTGAATGGGCAAGGATACCTCATTTTTATTATAATTTTTACGTATACCAATATGCCACAGGCTTGAGTGCTTCATGCGCTTTAGCTAAGAATGTGGTGGAAGAAGGGGAGTCTGCAAGGGTTAAATATTTGCAATTTCTTTCATCTGGATCTAGCTTGTCACCCTTAGATACATTAGCAAGGGCTGGGGTCGATATGAAAAGTTCCGAGCCGGTAGATGCCTTAATTAACAGGTTCAATCAGCTTGTAAATGAGCTGGAAAAAATTTTGGGATAAAAAAAAGAGTTGATGTAAATCGTCAAGCCCAGTATTTGAATATGATAAAAAACGTTATTTCCTCCTTTGATAGAATTGTAAAAGAAGCAGTAAAAAAAACTATGGCACAACAGGGCAATGAAAAAATCGAATCCACTTTTATTATTATCAATGAAAAGGGACTTCATACCAGACCCTCAACTGAGCTGGTTAAGTGCGCTGCCTCATTTCGCTCGCAGATCACTTTAATATATCAAAATATGACGGTGAATGCGAAGTCGTTGCTGGGTATTTTAATGCTGGCTGCAGCGCGCGGATCTAAAATAAAGATCGAAGCAGAGGGAGAGGATGCTAAAGAAGCGGTTCGCTCTATCCTCGAATTAGCTAAGAATAAGTTTTATATCAAATATTAGTTAGCTCATTGGTTGAGATTTACATGGCAGGCAAACTTTCAAAGCTTGCCTGCCATGTAATCAAATGAGTTTCTATGATTTATTTATTCGGTAATCGGGATCCCTTTATCCATTACAGATTGTCTGCAAAAAACAGGTGTATCTTCCATAAGAGCCAGCGTTAAGCAGTCGCTTGGTCTTGCATCAATCTCTAGGATTTTTCTTGTATTGCCATCATCGAGTTCTAAAAAAAGACGTGCGTAGTATGTTGTATCTTCAACATCTTGAATCACAACCTGCAGGATTTTGATGTTATATCCTTTAAATATGCTATCGATAAGATCGTGAGTCGAAGGTCGAATTTTTTTTCCTTGGGTCAAAAACGTTTGCAGGTTTTTTCCAACCTGCGGCTCTGTATAAATCGCAATTTTTTTTGATTCATCGCCAAGGATAATCACTGTATAAGCTTTAGATTGCATAATCTTGCTTAGGACAACAGG
The DNA here is from genome assembly GCA_945875745.1 of Chlamydia trachomatis. Classification (GTDB taxonomy): domain Bacteria; phylum Chlamydiota; class Chlamydiia; order Chlamydiales; family Rhabdochlamydiaceae; genus VGMB01. Next base: position 11,064 of record CAMCLJ010000025.1, on the reverse strand, counting down.
AATGAGATCAGATTGCATAATAGAGATCCTCCTTGCAGATCGCTCGTTTATCTTTTATATACGAGCTGCTCGGATTAGATGCAATCTGCGACGATTAATTTTTTAAGGTTTTATTACTATTTTTCCATCAGCATAGCCGATGATGACTCGACCGGCAAGATTAAAGAAGAAGCCTGTTTCAATAACCCCAGGTATGCTTTTGAGCTGATGATCTAGGATGAGAGGTTCTTCGATAAACTGATGAAACGTAATATCTACAATATAATTTCCGTTATCGGTTACATAGACATTATGATCGCTTGAGGATCTGATTCTAGATTCGTAACCCAGCTGCGCTATCTTCCTGATTGTTACCTCATAGGCAAACGGGGTAATTTCCACTGGGAGTTTGCATTTACCGAGTTGACCGCAAACCTTGGTTTCATCGACGATTACAATCATCTCTCGACTCATAGAGGCGATAATTTTCTCTCTAAGTAAAGCGCCTCCACCCCCTTTAATCATTCTTTTTTCACGATCGATCTCATCTGCACCATCAACAGTAGTGTCGATATAGGAGAGTTTATTGATGTCAACTAGAGGGATTCCCCCTTTGGATGCTTGTTCGAGGGATTTAAGTGAGCTTGATACAGCTTGTATGTGTAATCCGTTTCTTACCCGTTCACTTAATTTATCTATGAAGTAGCGAACTGTTGATCCGGTGCCTAAACCGATAATCATATTTTGTTCTATCAAATCTGCAGCCTGGTAGCCCGCAACTTTCTTGGCTTTGTCTTGTTCCATAGCTTTATTTTGAAGATTTATTTTTTAGAATACAAGTTGGAATTAAAAAAAGGGGGATGTCCTTATTTTTCAGGTGTAATGTTTTCAAATTAAATAATTAATATTTTTTAAATTGATTTTATTTTCATTTTTATATTATATTAAATAATTAATAAAAAACTTCGATTGTTGGTTTTTATTATTATCTAATTTATTGTAGTAGATGCAGTTAGATCTGCCTAGATTAGGGGCCCCGAGCTTGTTGAAAAACTTTTTTTGGCGGCTACAAGGGTGGGTGTTTCGCTCTTTGATTTTGTTTGCTACACCTAATTAAAATTATAGACATAGGAATATATTTACTTTACTCTTCTGAAAAGAGAGTAATTCTTGGGAGAGAATCTTATGGTAAAAAGTTTTGCTGAAGAAAGTGCTAAAACACGTAAGGCTAGGGAGAAGTTAAGGAAGAAATTAGAAGCTATAGATAAACGTATTACTCCCCAAGCAATAAAAAAGAAAACCTTTGAAATTCATCGTTGGATTGAAAGGCACGCCTCTCAACGGACTGTGCTTCGAGATAAAGATATTTCTCTATTTGATGAAAATCAAAATGCTGCTGGTTTAAGTAGAAAAGTCGCGGAACTAGCAGAGCAATTGCGAAAAGATTTTCAAATCACAGCTATCGACCGAAAATCCTCGTTTGATGCCAAAGAATTGCTTCGCAATATGCGAAACACTCAAGTAGCTTTAGTGCAAGAATAAGCACTTCCAGAGAAAAATAGGATCCGGTAGTATGGGCGGATCTGTCATTTTTTTTACAGGGTCAATATGAAGAATGTAATAGACTGTTTGCAGGCCAGGGGGCTGATTGATGCGATCACAAGCCAAGAGCTGGCAAAAAAAGTCGAAACCCCCCTTAAGGTTTACGTAGGATTCGATCCTACAGCCGACAGTCTTCATCTTGGGAATCTCTTAGGGATTGTAATGCTTAGGTGGTTCCAGAAATTTGGTCATACGCCTGTGATCGTGTTGGGGGGCGCAACTGGCCGCATCGGGGATCCATCGGGTAAAAGTAAAGAGCGCCCCCTTTTAGAAGATAAAACCATCGAATCTAACATTGCTCATATTAGAAGAAATTTTGTCGGTATTCTCGATGATCAGTGTCCTAACTCGCCGATTTTTCTCAATAATAATGATTGGTTTTCAAAAGTCAACTTTGTCGATTTTTTAAGAGATATCGGTAAACATTTTCGGCTGGGTGTTATGCTTGGTAAAGATAGTGTCCGTTCTAGGGTTAATTCTGAAGAAGGGATGAGCTTTACCGAATTCAGTTATCAGCTTCTTCAGGGTTATGATTTTTACCACCTATTCAGTACTCAAGATGTGAGTTTGCAGATGGGTGGTAGTGATCAATGGGGCAATATCACGGCAGGTACAGATTTAATTCGCAAACTAACTAGTCAGTCAGCCTTTGGGCTTACTTTCCCTCTTTTAACCCGTAGTGACGGTCGTAAATTTGGTAAAAGTGAGGAGGGCGCTATTTGGTTATCCCCAGATAAATGTTCCCCTTACCAGTTTTATCAATACCTTCTTAAGGTTTCAGATGCAGATGTGATTAAGCTTCTTAGAATGCTTACATTTCTTGATTTGCAAGAAATCAACCAGATCGAGCAAAACATGTCAGATGCTAACTACGTTGCACATACTGCTCAGAAAAGGCTGGCCCTTGAGCTTACTTTGCTAGTTCACGGCAGACAGGGGTTAGATACTGCTCTTAAAGTAACCAAGGGGGCTGCTCCCGGATCGGTAGATAGTCCTTTGGATGAGGATGTGTTGCAGCAGATAGCTGGTGATATGCCTAATTTTCAGATGCAGCTTGCAGATGTTATCGGACAAAAATATGTCGATGTTGTTGCTTTATCTGGTTTAGTCTCTAGTAAAGGAGAGGTTGCCCGGTTAATTGCTGGGGGTGGGGCTTATCTCAATAATATCAAAATAGAAGATCCTTTTTTCAAAATTTCTGAAAAAGATTGTATTGGGGGACGCTTTTTGCTTATTGGATTGGGAAAAAAGAAAAAAATCCTTATCAATCTTCAAATCTAGTATTCTTTTTTAAGATCCTTTGTTACCTTCTTTCCTTTGTTTATTTATAGTTTCAAAAAAAAAATACTGTTTTTATCAAAAACAACTTGCTTGAAAATCAGGTGGATACAACAATTGGGAACGAAAGCGCTTATATTCTAAACAAGGTTTTTGCAGGCTAAACAAGGAGCGGAATCCCTATGACAACAGTGACTAAAAAGAAACTTATTCAGTTAATCTCTCAGGAGCGGGGGGTTCATCCGAACGATGTAAGAAATGTCATTCAGTCTTTTTTGGATGCGTTAACTGATTATTTGGCAGAAGGGGATCGGTTAGAGTTTAGAGATTTTGGTGTTTTCGAGATCGTGGAGAGGAAACAGAAAATTGGAAGAAATCCTAAAAACGCTGGGGTTCCTATCGTTATTCCTGCCCGCCGGGCTGTGAAATTTACCCCCGGTAAAAAAATGAAAAAGTTAATTGAATCAAATCGATCCAAAGGTAGCGCCTCAAAGGCTTAAATTTCTTTACAAGAGCCTCCAATGTTCTAGCTGAGGCTCTTTTTCAACTAAAAATATTATATATTTTATTTTTAAATCTCCGAATCCTTTTTTGTATTCTCCTATTCTAATGATTGAAAAAAAAGCGGAATTGTTGATAATTGAATAGGTTTTACAGAGGTAAGAGCTTTTAGCTTATTATCCAATTTATTGGATCTAGCTGTTTTTTTGATTACTAAGATCTTTTATAAGAGGGAAAGTCATTGTCAGCTCCTAAAGTTTTTTTTGTCACAGTTCTGGCCGCGTTTTCTTTGCTTGGGGTAGTGTCTGTAGTCAAAAAACAAAAGTCTAAATCAATAGCTCCTGAGATTGCCTCTTCTCCTTTGCCCAATGCGCCTGTAGCAGCTCCAATTGCGATGCCTATTGAAGTCAAAGTAAGTAATAACACAAAAGCTGTTGCTACAAAGAATGTATTCAAAGAAATGCCTGTTATCGATCGGTTATACCAACTTTTTAATACAGGGCAGAATAAACTACCGATTGTCGAAACCCTTGCTTATTCTAGTACTGTACCTTGGTTAAAAGGTAGACCTGCCTGGGTCGCTGATTATGCAGCTTATTACGGTACTTCTAAACATTTCATTGCCCGTAGTTTAAATGGATCCGCCGATTATTTTAATCAGGTGGTATCTGCAGGTAGTAAATTTAATGTTTTTCGCAAAGATAAGAAGTTGCAGTTTCATTTTGTTATCGATGTCGATAAGCTGAAACTCGGCCTGTATTATTACGATATGGATACCAAAGAAAGGGTCCTGTTAAAGACTTATTCTATAGGTCTTGGTAGAAAAGATTCTTTAAAACCATCAGGGACTTTAACTCCCCTTGGGGTTTATGCTCTCGGTGACAAAATAGCTATTTATTCACCTGGAGTTGTTGGTTTTTTTCACGATCAAAAAACCGAAATGATTCGTGTTTTTGGTACCCGCTGGATTCCTTTTGGTCAGGCTCTTGAAGGAGCCACCGAACCTGCAAAAGGATATGGTATACATGGAGTGCCTTGGATTGTGGATGCAAAAACCAATCAGTTAGTCGAAAATAAAGAATGCGTTGGAAAATATGAGAGCGATGGATGTATCCGTCTTCTGAATGAAGATGTTGAAGAGATTTTTGCCATCGTTATTACAAAGCCGACATTTGTTCATATAGTTAAACATTTTCAAGACGCAAATCTTCCAGGAATTGAAGTCGCGACCCCTACACGTTAACCCATAGGTAGAATTTTTATGCTGCCCCATGAAAAACAAATTTTTGAGTATGAAAAAGCTTTAAATAAGTTGAAAGAGCAGAAGGGAAGTCATTCTCCGTGGTCTGATGAAGAAATCCTTAAACTAGAAAAAAGATTAGATCTTTTAAAACAGAAGATTTACTCAGAACTTAGCCCATGGGAACGAGTTGGCATATGTCGCCATCCCCAGCGCCCTAAAGCAGTCGATTATATCAAAAATCTTTGTCAGGATTTTACCGAAATTTGCGGCGATAGGCTCTATGCTGATGATCATGCTATTATCGCAGGGTTTGCAATGATCGGGGGTGTTAAGTTCATGGTTGTCGCTCAAGAAAAGGGTAATGATACCACCTCCCGCCTTAAAAGAAATTTCGGCATGCCACACCCTGAAGGGTATAGAAAAGCGATGAGATGTATGCGAATGGCAGCGAAATTTCAATTGCCTGTTTTAGCTCTTTTGGATACCCCCGGGGCTTATCCAGGTCTTGCTGCCGAAGAAAGAGGGCAGGGTTGGGCTATTGCCAATAATTTACTTGAAATGGCAAGACTGCCGACCCCTATTATTGTTCTTGTGATCGGAGAGGGGTGTTCAGGCGGAGCTCTTGGAATGGGAGTCGGTGATGTGATTGCTATGCTACAGCACAGCTACTACTCTGTGATTTCTCCTGAAGGGTGCGCCTCTATTTTATGGAAAGACACAAGTAAAAATGAAGTGGCTGCTAAGTCATTAAAGATACATGCTGAAGAACTCATTGAGCTTGGGGTTGTCGATCAGTCGATTCCAGAACCGGCCGGAGGGGCTCATTTAGATCCGCAGGCAGTGTACCTGAGTGTCCAGTCTTTTATTCAGCAACAGTGGGATGCATTAAAATCGATTCCGATCGATGATCTTTTGGAAAGACGGTATCAAAAATTTCGTGTAATGGGAAAGTTTGCCGTAGAAGACAAGGCTGCTCTGGTGTAATATAGATAGGTACTATACCTATCTATGAGATTTTGCCTATGAGACTACTGCTTCAAGCTGCTCTTCGTACGAAAAAACATGCAGCCCTTATCTTTATTACCTTCGGCACGTTAATTTTACTTACGATTGCAAGTCAATTGGAGATGTTTGCTCTCGGGGTTCTTTCAAATAATGGCTCTGATTTCTTCGCTTTGTTTTCACCATCAGCCTCTCAAACTGGCTTAAATCAGATCGATGGGATCACTTTGGATCAAGTTCAGGGTAAGTGGGCAGATCTTGATAATGGACAGGGTGTCATTACTAAGCAGACAGCCTCTGCATATCTGGCAACTCATAAGGATGCCAATCCTTTAAATTGGGTCCTCCATGTGATTAAAGAGAGTTTTGATTTTTCAAACAACATCCTCTCGTTAATCATCATTTTAATGTCTGTTGCAATTTTTAAAGCAGTTTGGTTGTTTGCAAGTCGCTACACCACCCAGCTTTTAGCTATTCGTGTAAGTAGAGATCTTCGTCTGCAGTATTTTGAACATATTCAATCTTTACCAATGAAATTTTATCAGCAATACAATATTGGTAGCCTTTCCTCGAGAATTGTAGGGGATGCAGGGCAGATTGCTGTCTCGATCAACGCTTTGCTAACCAATTATCTGCAGACACCCTTTACAGTGATCACCTGTTTATCTATGTGCTTTTTTCTTTCATGGCAGCTGTCTTTGGTTATTTTTATCGGGGCCCCTTTGATTATTCTTCCGATTACGATTTTAGCCAAGCGGGTGAAAAAAGTCTCAAGGCAACTGCAAACCAATCAAGAGCGGGTTGCTTCAGTGTTAATTGATTTTTTAGCAGGGATTCAAACCGTGAAGATTTTTGCTATGGAGTCCTTTTCTTTCAGCAAGTATCAAGAGCAGAATAATCGTACCGCTGTTTTAGAAAGTAAAAATGCTAAATACGGCCTTCTGATACGCCCTATTCTTCATGCGATTACTACTTTATGTTTGGCGATTGTAGTCCTTTTTGGTTTATATACGATCGGACTGAGCGTTTCCCAGTTGCTCGTGTTTTGCGGCTTGCTCCAGCTGGTATATGAGCCTATTAAGAAGTTTGCTGACGAAAACAGTAATATTCAAAGGGGAGTTGTAGCCGCTGAAAGGATGTTTGAAGTTTTACATATGAAGCCTGATATTGCAGATAAGCCAGATGCAGTCTCGATTACCTCATTTAATGATAAGATAGAATTTGATCATGTTTGGTTTAAATATCAAAATGAGTGGGTCTTAAAAGATGTTAGTTTTACGATTAAGAAAGGGGAGACAGTAGCTATTGTTGGGCCTACTGGTTCTGGAAAATCGACGATCGTTCAGCTCTTACCCCGTCTTTATGAGGTTCAGAAGGGAGAGATCCGTATCGATGGCAAGCCTATTAATGCATATACGCAAAAATCCTTACGTGAGCTACTAGCTTTTGTATCGCAAAAGCCTTTTTTATTTGCAGATACTGTAACAGCGAATATTTCAGTCGGCAGGGTCTACTCTAAAGAGGCGATCGCTCTTGCAGCACAAAGAGCTCGTGCTGATGAATTTATTGAGAGATTGCCTCAAAAGTATGATTCTATTTTAGCAGAGGCCGGCCAAGATCTTTCTGGAGGACAACAGCAGCGCCTTGCGATCGCAAGGGCTCTTGTGAAAAATTCCCCGTTGCTCATCCTTGATGAAGCGACATCTGCATTAGATGCTATCAGTGAAAATCATATCAAAACAGCTATTTCTTCTTTGCATGGAGAGGTCACGCAGATCCTAATCGCTCATAGGCTCTCAACGATTGAGTATGCAGATAAGATTATTTATCTTGAACAAGGGGTAAAACTCTCTGAAGGGACAAGGGAAGAACTTATGGTTTCTTGCCCTCCTTTTAAACTCATGTGGGATACTATGTTTCGTACAGAGAGCAAAACAGAAATAGAGGAGCCCCTAAGTCTTGTCTAATTAATTTTGTTATAGACTCAAGGCCATTACGCTGAGTCTATAACAGCTATAGCTTGTTAAATAAGAAGAAGGCCAAGTGTTGCAAAGCTTTCTTTCAATTCTTTGTTATCTGGTTTATCGAACGCGCCACTTTGCTTTAACCAAGCGATATAGTCTTTAGGGACCTCAGCAAGGGATTTTCCTTGATGTTTTCCAAATGGCATTCTAGAGAGTTTGCTTGGTGTTGACATTAGGCTAAGGACCTGTTCCATATTTAAATCATCGATCATCTGGCTAAAGACTGAATGCAAAACAAGCACGTCATCTAGTGCTCTATGAGCTTGGTTGGACGCAATCCCATAAGCCTCTCTTAAGGCTTGCAGGGCGTGTCTTGGTAGATCTGGTCGATATTTTCTTGCCCATTTTAAAGTGTCTATATAGGGCCACTTAGGTAGTGTTAGTTGATTTCTGCTAGCTTCTGCTTCTATAAATAATTGATCAAAATTATCATTGTTATGAGCAATTAACACGGGATTATCCCCACAAAAGTCTATGAATGCTTGGCCCACCTCTTTAAAAGAAGGGCTGCTTGCAACCATCTCATCGGAGATATGGTGGATGGCAGTAGCTTCTTTTGGAATAGGGATCCCAGGATTTACAAACTGGCAAAATGTCCGATTATTAACTGGATCAAACGCTGCAATTTCTATAATTCTGTCCTTATCAAATTTGACACCTGTGGTTTCTGTATCGTAGTAAATCGGTGTTAATTTCATGTCAGATCCTTTGATCGGCGAGATCTTAAAATAGATGTGTAATGCAATGGAGCAGTGGGTTTTAAAAAAGGTAGGACTCGTTTTTTCGCCTATCTATTTTTGTAATCACCTAAGTTAACGGCAACACCTGTTATTTTTCAAGATCCTCTTTTGTCTCTAGAGGGTGTGAGATAGGAAAAAACGGCCTATAGGATGTAGTCAGTCTATAGGAGATCCTATTTTGGCCAAATACTTTGAGGGTCAGTTATATAGATTATAAGAAGATTCTGCGTAGAGTAAACTTTGCAGTCTCTGAGAGTATCACATAGTTAACGTTGTTTAGGTTAACTAGCCTTTAGAACGCTTTATTGAATCCAGTCCTTTCTTAAGGCTCCATCCTAAGTTCAACTCTGCGATGCAAACTGTCAGATTCAAATGGATAGCCTCTTGATCTGGCTCCGGTTAGGGTGCTGTTACGGGCAGAGAGACCTTCAGAAGGTTATAATTTGAGAATGAGTGAATTCAAGGGTCTGCTTTATTTTTAATATTAATTTGCATCCTAACGGTTCTTTATTATTTTAATTACTTAAATGTTTTAAAGTTAATTATTTATAATATATAATTTTAATTACTTTTTAAATATTAATTAAATTTTATAAATATTTTCTTTAATATAACTTAATATTAACTAATTATAATAAATATAAAAAAGGATAGGTTATATTATGAATTCATGTTCTCCGAGTTCTCCTACGACCCCCTGATTCACTCATAATTCTGATGATGGGGCTGCTAAGTGCAACATATGGCCTTTTGGGTCAAAGCAGGCTGGAATAGATAAGGGTAGGGATACGGGTCGTATAAATGAGCTAGGTGAAAAGGGAACCTATAAAAATAACGATCCACCCAATGTCCTATCAAATAGAGGTATACGCCAGATCGATCCGGTTCGAAGGCCAGAGTCTACAGGATTCCTGAACAAAATGTGGGCGTGGTTATTTGGCTCAAATTCATTAATCCCAGCCTCGTATACAGATCGTAAAATTTATCAATTAGGGGATTTTGACAAATTATTGAAAAAAAAGGGTGAAGAACCCCAGGATAAGGTGTTGGAGTGCCTTTTTTCAGCATCTGCAGTTGGTAACCGCTCGGACTTGGGGTCAGTGGAAAAAGAAGTCGTTAAAAAAATGACAACCGATTTATTTCGTATCGAGCCGCTTGTGATCATCAGCGATGGAAACAGGATCGAAATGGCTGGTAAAGGAAAAGCTTTCAAAGACCCAAAGGAACAGACAGCTATTGTTGAGCAAGTGTGCACCGAGATAAGATCTCTTTTTGACTCTACAGCTAGCGATTCTTCCCTAGAATTAAATGCCTTAAAAGCGATGTACTTGACTACCCAAGGAATACAGGGCTTCTTGGGACCAAAGTTAAACGAATTTACCAAGCCTGAGCATCCCAGGGCTTTGGAATTGCTATTCCAGAATCAGGATGTCGAGAAAAAATTTCAGGTTGAAATTTCCAAGGAAAATCAAAAGGTCATTGTAAAAGTGGCCATGTTATCTCAATGGTTTGATCCGGATTTGGAAGAAATAGCGGCAAACTCAAAAGCAGGTGTGGAGGTCTGTGTTACCTTTCCTTTAGATGGTAAACCGGCTCAGCTCTCTTTAACTGTCAGTAAACCTCCTAAGTCAGAAGAAGATCGATCTAATGTAGAGGCACGCTTATTACCAAAGGGTCCCAAAAGCAATCAACTCCCAGTGGGCTTTGGAGCGGGATATAGCCGCTGATGATGATTGTCTTCATATAGATCGGAGATAAAACCTATCCTTTTATTTTTCTTCTTTGCCATTTCCTAATATCTTTTATAACCCCTTGCTTGATGTCTATTTAAAGAACAGTTAACCACTCCTTGCCATTGATCTATTCTTCTACAGATCTAGCTGATTAAAATTCCTTGGCAAGTCTTAGAGATAAGTGTTATCTTACATCTTTTTGATAGAGGAAAATAGTATGGACTTTGGTGATGTTCTTAAGTTTTATGTCTCTTTAGTTGTGGTATGCAATCCGTTTTCAGCGATACCTGCCATTCTTGGATTTACCAGGGGACGTCCAATAGATGAAAAAAAACAGATCGCTTGGGTAGCAACGTTTGCTATAGGAGTTATTTTTTTCATTTCCTTATGGATAGGCCGCCCTTTGCTTGAGTTTTTTGATATCCGGATCTGCGCTTTTCAGCTCGCTGGGGGATTTGTCTTATTCTTGCTATCGCTCTCTTTGTTGAATGCAGAAAATAGCCCCATTAGCAGAGATCCTGAAGCAGAGGCCGGACTCAAAAATAAAGCCTCTATTGCTGTTGTCCCTTTAGCTATACCAATTATTGCAGGTCCAGGAGCGATATCTACAGCCATTGTTTTTTCCACTAATTTTCCAACCGTCGGCAACCGCTTTCTGTTATCTTTGTGCAGTATCGCTGTGGCTTTAACAATTGGATTCTGTTTGCATTTTGCAACAAGAATTGAAAACCTCTTAGGTAGTAACGGTATTCATATTATGGGAAGAATAGGGGGTCTTATCCTCGCAGCCATTGCAGTTGAGGTGATGTCAAAGGGGCTCATCGGTCTCTTTCCCATTCTCAGTAGCGTGGTCCCTTTTTAATTGGTTCTCGATTAGGTCTTCGATGAGTGCAAGCTCGAAGGGGGCCTTAGTTCTAAGAAGTTTTCTTAGTGAGCGAGTTTTTTTCTTTAGTTCTTGTTGC
>CAMCLJ010000024.1 GCA_945875745.1 Chlamydia trachomatis | reverse complement strand
GAAAAACCTCAATTCTTACCCAAGAAACTTTGCCATGAGAAAAATTAACGTCGTTCCTAACATTATCACTGCCTTTGGCCTGGCTTGTGGTTTATTTGCAATTTTTAAAGTCAATATGGTTGAGCCAGGATCCGGAACATATCAGTTATTAATGGCGTCTGCTCTTTTAATTCTGCTTGCTGCCGTAGCCGATGTTTTAGATGGAGCTATCGCTCGCTTTATGCATGCTGAGAGTGAGTTTGGCTTTATGTTTGATTCTTTATCGGATGCGATCTCTTTTGGGGTAGCTCCTTCTGTTTTGCTTTTAAAATTTTTATCGTTAGAACAAGGTACGGGACTGTCTTTATATGCAATGTGCGGTGCCATGCTATTTTCTTTATGTGGAGTCCTCAGGCTCGTTCGATTTAATGTGAAAACCAATGAGGCCAAAGGAAATGCAGCAATGGCTGCGGCTCATAAAAAGCACTTTACAGGTCTTCCGATTCCGGCAGGAGCCTTAGCTGCTATCTCGGCTATTGTCTTTTTTGCCTCTCCTTTTCAAGATCAGTATTTTCCTATGGGACTAAACACAAAAGCTGTTGTGCTCACAAGTGTAATGATTGTTCTAGGTTATTTTATGATTAGCAGATGGAAATTCCCAAGTGTTAAAATGCTTCATATTAAAATTCCTTCTTTTCATCTAGTCTTAGCTACAGTTGTTGTTACTTTATTTTTACTCTACGGTATTTTGCATTTCTTGCCCGTTATTATGCTTGTCGCTACCTGGAGCTATGTTGTATTAGGCTGGATTTTATCTATTATAAGACTGATTGCTGGTAAAAAATCACAAACTCTTGCTGATTTTGAGCCCGAGCAAGAAGAATGATTTTCAATTTATAGATAAAGAGAATGAAATGATTGTTGTGATCTGTGCTGGGTTTGTTGTTGTAGTCGGGGTTTTTTTTCAGAAAAAATATAGAGATCTTTATTTAAAATACGTGGTCTATCAAGAAAAACTTTCTAGGTTTTCTTTATTAGAGAATCAGTTATTCGAAAAAAATGAGGAGCTGCTATCTCTTCAAATCAAGTACGCCGCAGCCCAAGAGAAGATCCTTTTTTTAAAGCAAGCGCAAGAAAATCTCTCCGACTCATTTAAGGCGTTGTCCCTTGAGGCACTGGAAAAAAATAGTAGATCTTTTCTAGATCTGGCACGAACTAGTCTTGAAAAGTATCAAGAAAATGCTAAGGGAGAGCTGGAAAAAAGGAATTTGGCTATTTTAGAAACAGTAGCCCCTGTCAAAGAAGCCCTTACCCGTATTGATGCAGAAATGAAAATGCTTGAGAAAGAAAGAAAGGGTGATCAGGAGGGCTTAAAAGAGCATTTAAAAATCCTTGTCGAGTCTGAAAAGCACCTGCGCTCAGAGACTTCTATGTTGGTAAAAGCCTTAAGAACACCTATCGGTCGAGGTAGATGGGGAGAAATTCAGTTACGCAGAGTTGTGGAACTGGCTGGTATGCTCAATCAATGTGATTTTTTTGAACAGCAGTCTAAGGGTGGTGATGAAGGTCAACTAAGACCTGATCTCATTATTAAATTACCAGGAGGTAGGCAAGTAGTAGTCGATTCTAAAGTCCCTTTAGAGGCTTATTTAGAAGCGGCCTCTATTCATGATGATGATGAAAAAGCTCTTAAATTAAAAGATCATGCAAGGCAGGTGCGTAAGCATCTTTCTGCTTTAAGTAAAAAAGGGTACTGGGAGTATTTTCAGCCATCTCCTGAGTTTGTTATATTATTTTTGCCGGCAGAAGCTTTTTTTAGTGCGGCATTAGAGCATGATCCAACTCTTTTAGAAGCAGGTATCGAGCAGAGAGTCATTATTGCTACGCCAACTACTCTAATTGCTTTGCTGCGTGCTATTGCATATGGCTGGAAGCAAGAGAGCTTATCCCGTCATGCAGAAGAGGTTAGCCGCCTGGGTCATGAATTATATAAAAGGCTTGTTGATATGGGATCTCATTTTTCTAAGATGGGCAAGGGATTGTCTTCGGCAGTTGATGCGTATAATAAAGGGGTGGGGTCATTAGAGAGTCGAGTGTTTGTCACTGCCCGTAAATTCAAAGAGTTAGGTGCGGCTTCGTCTCATTTAGATTTTGAAGAACTTTCTCTTATAGAGAAAATTCCTAGAGGATTGGAGCTTCAAGAATCCTTGCCTCTTGAACCGGATTCTTAATTCTATCTTGCCGTTTGAACGTGTGTAAACCAATTGAGTTGACTGGGCCGGAGTATACTTCATCTATGCATCAAGGGTTGCTATTCTAGCGCAGATTTTTTATTTTTATCAATTTACTGTTTCATGTAGGGCATCAATCCATTCATCAGGAATGAGGGCCTTTTTTCTTGGTTCTTCTTGTAGAGTAAAGCCCCTAGCTCGGTGTAGGGGGAGTCGCTCAGGTACGTTAGATCGCCACGCATTCCATTCACTTTGTTCTTTTGCTTTAAATTTTTTCAGCCATTGATACCCAAAAGAGACGTGGGATATTTCGTCTTCAAGGATTTGTTGCATTAATAAGGCTGAAGAGTCATCTCCGTGCCGGATAAAGGAGTTCCTGTACATTGGAGCGAAATCAAGATTTGCCATTTCAAAGGTCAGGCTCATTACGCTGATATATTTCAAAGGTGTTGTTAGATAGGGGGTGTGAGACCAGAAATGTTTATAAAGAGGCAGATCGCCAAAGCGAACCCCCATTTCGCCGAGGCGCTTGATGTAAAGACGAACATGCTGTTGTTCTTCTTTAAGGGTATTGGCCAGGCCTTTTCGAAAGTGTTTAGGAGCATCGGGAAAGGCTAGCAGCGCGTAGGCCATGATTTCTACAGCCAGAAGTTCGTGCCCAGCAAATCGGTGTAAGCAGATCACTCGTTTGTCTTTAGATCCATGCTCTTGTAGTGAAGGGAGCCGTTCTTCTTTGGTGTGCCTTTTAAACTCCATACCGGTAGGTCTGCTCGGTGTATCCCAAAAGATAGGAGAGCCAGGGGTTAGATCTGTGCAATGGGAAGGAGAGAATAATTTATCTTCTATGGTGTCTGCGCTGAGGATGCGCGTTGCCCATTCTTTAAGTTCCATAAAGTAAATGACTGGATGGTTATGATAATAAAGATGCCCTATTAGTATGCTAATAGGGCATCAATCATTCAAGTGGATATTAATTATCGGATAAAATGAAATAGGCAGGGAATGCAAAATTATTATTTGGTCGAGCAACCCCTTTAAGCGTTACCTTTTGACCTACAAGGTTTTGCAGGTTGATTTGCGTGCTGTATATATAAGCTACTGGAAGATCCTTGTCCCGAATAATAAAATCACCTGGCTTGCATTTAACAGGAGCTGTATACGATTCTACGATACCCGATATTTCTGTTGAAGCCATTTTTTGGTCTGCATAGTACTCATCCAGGGTCCGGCTGGCATTCATATTAGACCAGGTTAGATACAGGGATTCTTCAATTGGTTCCCAGAGTTTCATTTTATCAGTAATTGATGCGAGTAATTGGGAGGCTGCTACTTGGCTGGCTTTAGCAATAGCATTCTCTTCTATGGCTTTAGCTTCTGCATAAGATAGACGTAGATCGATATAATTTTCTTGTAAAGAGGTTAGTTCCTCTTTTGCATTAGTTGTTATGTCTGTGAATTCTGGGTATTCACTGATGATATTTTGAAAATTATACACAACGTGATCAAAATCGATTTCTTGGAAGTTTTTAGATAGTTCTAAGCTGCCTAGGTGTTGTGCTTTTTGTAAACGTTGCTGCGCTGCTAGTCTGCGTCCATCATGTTTCAATTTAATCTCTGGTGATCCGATGTTTTCAACAAATTGTTTAGAGACGTAGAAATGGATATCAGTTGGTAAATCGATTTCCATCCATTTGTTATTGGTATGGCAGATTTCCCCTGCCACTGGATCACCGGAATTAAGGTGAGTCAGAATGGGGGAGTCTATGCTAGGCTTTAAGCGGACGTTAACTTTTTTACCTTCTATAAAATTATCAATAACATAGCTGCGGAACACATAGGCTTTAGATTCTTGGATAGGTTCTACCACCCAAAAATCACCCTGTTCCCCGACGATAGACAGGAGGTCTCCCTTATTGAGTTCTGTGATAACGGTGCTATCGAGTTCTGCTGCAGATCGGACCCGGACCTTTTTGCCAGTTACTTTCCCAGTAAATGGTTTAACAGCCACTTGTTTTGCAATAGGTTTGTTGTATGTTTCAACCGGAGTTTGGCTTGAAGAGGGAGTCTCAACAAAGGATGGTTCTTGATGGAAATTTGTTATAGGGTCAGATCCATCTAAAGGAGAAACTAATGAGATGTCTTGTTCGTTGATAAAACCTACGTCATCGGCGAAAGTTTGAGTAAGGCTGAAAGCACAGAGAGTTGTGCAGATCATATAAGCCAGTCTATACATGGGTATGAGTCCTCCTAGCAACTTGGTATCAAAAAAGGTAATGTTAAGTAGAAATCCTTATTCTAGGAGCTCTCATTTTTTAATGCCATTGCTTTTTTCTATTTTCAGATCGATGTTTGTTTGGTTTTTCTGAAAATAGAGTGCTTATTTTTTAAGGAGGGTCGTGTACATCCTTGTGTAAATTCAATGATTGGTGTGAAGCAGACAGCTTTTTTGATTATAAATCCACTAGCTGGTGAGTACCGCTTTAATGTGTTCACATGATTTGGAACCACAAGTACAACCAACAGGTGATCCTAGAAAGACGTGGTAATATGTTTCAGATTCTAATGGGTCTCTGACTTCATATAAAGCATCTGTTTTTTGTTTAATATCCCAAGATCGAAATTGGAGATCTTCTTCAGATACGATCTCTTCTAAATCTATAGAATTTGCCGTTTCATTATTAAGCCCGTTATGCATCGCTCGTGTAATTTGACAGTGGGGGCAGTTGCAGTGTGGTTCTGGTTTCGGAATCTGGTTGACATCTTCTGTCTTCATGTTTTTTGTTAGATGTGATAAATGCTCTAACACTTCTTTCGGGAGATTGGGTGTGTTGCAGTCTGCTTGATTATGTTGAAGGACTGTCTCGAGTCCTTTTAATCCAGATAAATCTATCGGGAATTCGGACGAGCCCTGTATAGATAGATTGCTCTTTTGAGTGAGAGTTTCGTGAAATTGTGCGTGGGCGCTAAAAATATCATCGATATTTTCTTTGCTTAGATCAGGGATGACTGTTTGCGTTCCATCAGTTAGCTGAACGGTTAGCGTGTATCGATTATCGAGACCGTCAGTTGTTAAAGAATGGACGTTTTCCCACTTTGTGGACAGGTGGGGTGGGATATTAAGAATGTGGGGGTTGGTTTTCACGCTTTCTCTCCTTATCTTCTACATTTCAATGTTTATTATAACATAAACCTAATATGTATGTCCGATAAAAATTAGCAGTCTTACGTGTTGAGTGCTGGATATTTTTTTAGTATATTATATATAAGTACTTTATGGTTTTTTTAAAAAAAAGATTGTCTATCAATTTTGTTTTGGTATGCTCGGCTTTTTGGCGGGATGGATCAAATACAGGGGGGTATTAGCTGAATACAATATATCAAAATCAAATCGATAACCGGAATCGAGATGGCGTGCAAAGTCAATTAGATGGGGGGCATATCTTGGGACGAAAAACTTTTATTATAGATACGAATGTTTTGCTGCACGATCCAGACGCGATTGTAGAATTTGCAGATAACGATGTTGTGATTCCACTGACTGTGATTGAAGAGCTAGATCGGATGAAGAGGCAATCTGATGAATTGGGTAGAAATGCAAGGCAGGTTATTCGGTTTATAGATTCTCTAAAAGAAAGGAAGCAAGGGGATTTGCATAGCGGTATCCCAATAGAAAATGGGATTAACTTTAAGATTTTAATTGAATCCCAGATGAATGTTCATGCGGACTTCCCGCTACATTTAGATAAGGCTGATAATCGAATACTACACGCTGCTTATCAAATTCAAAGAAGCGGACAAACAGTTGTTTTGGTTTCTAAGGATCTGGTTGTAAGAGTAAAAGCAGAGGCTCTTGGAATCGAGGCCCAGGATTATGAGAATCTCAAAGAAGCTTATGACGCTATTTATAAGGGGTATAGGAAGCTGGAGGTTTCTAAAAAAGAAACCGATATGTTTTATAAAGATAACTTTCTAGAGATATCGGGTGTACAGTTTCATCCTAATGAATATTGTTTGCTTTCTTCTCCTGAACAATCTTCTGCCATTGGTAAATTTAATCACCGGACAAAACGACTTGAACCTTTGATTAAAGTCACAAGAGATATTTGGGGGATTCATCCTTTAAATTTAGAGCAAAGATGTGCTATGGACTTGTTGTTGCGTGACGACATTAAACTAGTAACCCTTATGGGGCAAGCGGGTACCGGTAAAACTCTTATCGCACTTGCCGCTGCTTTACGTAAGGTATTTGATGAAAGCCTCTACACTAAGATTTTAGTTAGCCGGCCAATCGTTCCTCTTGGCAAGGATATTGGGTATCTTCCTGGTACAAAAGAGGAGAAGTTATCTCACTGGATGCAGCCTATCTATGACAACTTAGAGTTCTTATGTCAATCTACTAATGGAACAGCCAACGCAGCTGAAACGCAAAAATGGATTATGGAGAGCAAGAAAATCGAGATGGAGGCTGTGACCTATATTCGAGGAAGGACCCTTCCTAAAATGTTTATCATTATCGATGAAGCTCAAAACCTCACTCCTCATGAAGTGAAGACAATCATCTCAAGAGCTGGACAGGGAACAAAAGTTGTTTTAACGGGAGATCCAACCCAAATAGATAATCCTTATCTAGATAAAGATTCGAATGCACTAACATTTACTGTGAGTAAGTTCCAAAAATATCCGATTTACGGACATATGTTTTTGGATAAAACTGAAAGATCGGAATTGGCTGCAATCGCGGCTGATATATTATAATCTTATCATGAAGAGCACCTTCTTCGTTAAACAAAGAAGGTGCTCTTTTGATTAGCGAACCCTAAGTGTTTTAGTATCTCCCTGATTTCCGCCTGTAATCTTATCATACAGATTATCGGATATAGCAGTGATTGCGGTTTTTACGATCTTGTTGATGAATATGTGCGCAAAGCTATTTAAGCTACCTGCTATAATAACTGCTGCGTGTGTTTGAGCGCTTCTGAGATATTCATCTGAAGTGTCGTCCTTGTTTGAGACCACCCAGGCGGTCCCAGCTCCTGTAGCGAATCCCGCAGAGATTAAACCAATGATTCCTAAAGCCACTGCTGTCACCGGCGCTGTAGATGCGCAGCCAACTGCTCCCATAATGGCACCAGCAGAAGCAATTGAACATCCTGTTACAGCGGTAAATGCGATGTAATTATTAACATTTGTCATATATCATCCTTGTTTAGTTATTTTTTTGGTTCATTGTAAATGATACATTAATTTAATTAATTATTAAAGATTTAATATTCAATTTTTTTTTATTAATTATAATGGTGGAGATATCTAAAGGGTTTGCTTTTTTTTAAATTAGGTTCGTGGTAAACTATTCTTTCAACAATTGTCGGTAATTGAAAAAATGAAAAAACACCTCGATACAAAAGAAGTAAAGTACTACGGAATACATGCTTGTTTAGCAATCGGTCAACATAGACCAGGTGATATTATTCGTATGTATGCCCATTCCTCTAATCTTGCTGCTTTTCGATCTATTCTTAAAAAGTGCGCGGAGGATAAAAAAGCTTATCATATTGTAAGTAATGAGGAGTTAGAAAAAGTATCTGGATCTGTTCATCATGAAGGGGTTTGTATTCTTGCAAAGCAGACTACACCGATTTCCTATGCCAACATCTCTGCAAATGCTTTTGCAGGTGATCAGCCAATGTGTCTTTTATATCTTGATGGGGTGCAAAATCCTCATAACGTAGGATCTATTCTTCGGACGTGCGCTCATTTTCATGTAAAGTATATACTAGGAAGAAAAGGGCAGTTACCCCCGATGTCTGCCTCTGCTTGTCGTATTGCTAAAGGGGGGGCTGAGCTCGTTAAGCTAGTTGAGCTAGATCATCCAGCCATGTTTATTAAGAACCTAAAAAAACAAGGATTTCAGTTAGTGACAACTTCATCACACGTAAAGAATTCTTTGTATACAATAGAGTTGCCTAAGAGGGTTATCATAGCTATGGGATCAGAAGATCAGGGAGTGAGTAAAGAAGTTGAGGCCCTATCTTCTACACATATTCAAATCCCTGGTAGTGGTCTTGTGGAGAGTTTGAATGTGTCGGTGGCAACTAGTTTATTCTTAGGGGAATTTTATAGACAGCACCTAGGGTCAGTACATGCTTAACGGGTATTTAGCGGCAGAAGGATATGAAAACCTGGTCGAAAATCAGCTGGCAGGTATCCAAGAAAGAATTGGTCGTTTATTTATAGCATCAGGGCCTGTTCAGACTCCTTATTTTGCTCAAAATATATGGTACGATGTAGAGCTCCTCCGATTTAATTCGATCTCCGAGGCAGCTAGTTTACTGCGCAGCAAAGGAAAGCTTTGGGCTTTTTATCCTGACCAGTTTGTTCGTAGAGGGCAGTTAATATCTGAAAAACTTCCTTATTTTTCTCCCAAACCCTTAAAGTTTTCTTCTCCTGCTCCCAAGGGGGTATTGGGATCTTGGACCATGATCGATGCAAATAGCTTGTATGCTAGTGCCCGTTGTTCGAGTCCTTTTGCTCATGGGGAAGTTCATTTTCAAGAAAATAGCGCACCTCCCAGTAGAGCATATCTTAAGCTATGGGAGATTTTAACACGGATTAATAAGTTTCCTAAAGTATCTGATACTTGTCTCGAGGTGGGCTCAAGTCCTGGAAGCTGGACATGGGCCCTGCAACAGATGGGCGCTCAAGTCATATCTGTAGATAAAGCCCCCTTGGCTCCAGAGGTCCTATCCTTACCGGGTGTTCAGTTTTTAAAAAAAGATGCATTCGCTCTACAGCCCGTTGATCTGCCAAAGATCGATTGGATTTTTAGTGATGTGATCTGCTATCCGGAAAAACTGCTTGAATGGATTCATAAATGGAGGGTCGTTTATCCGCAGATCCATCTAGTATGTACCTTGAAATTTCAGGGGAAACCTTCTTATGAAGTGGTAGAAGAGTTTCTTAAAATCCCTGGATCTCAAATTTTTCATTTATTTCATAACAAGCATGAGCTGACTTGGGTTTGCCTTGGGTCTTAAAATTAGTTTTTAGTGTTTTTTGTAGCCTCAAGGCTTAAGGTGCTTGTTTGTCTGTTTCTAAATCGGTGGAATTTTTGCAAGTTCCTTAGAACCTAACTTGTTATATTTAAAATGGATGCAACCATTTACCTCTCATTAGAAAGCGCCTAATATGTTATAAAACTTAAGTTTTCTTAGGGAAAAAAATAAAAATCGTATATTATGGGCATAATATACACTCAGGGTTATGATTATATATAATCCATACGTATAGACTCCGTTTTTCTTGAATATTCGTATAAGGAAGGTGTTTTTTGAATAGATCTAACTTTAACTGGGGACCAGGTCTCTTTCTCATTACTTATCATATTATTTTATTGGTAGGCATTCCCTTATATCTGATGCATTATAGTCCATCAGCAGCACTGATTGTTACCTCAGCTGTGCTTATGTATGTTACTGGCTTAAGTGTTACTGTTGGATATCACCGCCTGTATTCTCATACCACATATAAGACAAAGCCTGTTGTAGAAGCTGTTCTTTTGTTTTTTGGTGCAATGGCAACTGAAGGGAGCGCTTTGCGTTGGTCTTTTGATCATCGCTACCACCATGCATTTGTAGATACTGATAAAGATCCATATTCGATAAAAAAAGGTTTTTGGTATGCTCATTTTATGTGGCTTTTTGAAAAACCTAAAACAATAGAAAATAAAGTAGTATCCGACTTAGTAAAAAATCCTTTAGTAGCCTTTCAGCATCGCTACTACGGAGCTCTTATGTTTATTACTAATATTTTAGCTACAGGTGTAATTGGTCTATACTTCAATGATTTTCTGGGTGCTTTTCTTTTTGGATGGATGCTCCGATTATTTTTCTTACATCACTTAACCTGGTTTATCAATTCCCTGGCCCATACATGGGGACAAAGGACGTTTTGTGAGGAATTATCAGCTGTAGATAATTATGTTATTGCTCTTTTAACCTTTGGTGAAGGGTATCATAATTATCATCATACTTTTGCCTATGATTATAGGAATGGGATTAAATGGTTTCATTTTGATCCAACAAAATGGATTATATGGAGCTTAAGTAAGCTTGGACTTGCTTCAAAATTGAAAAAAAATCAGCATTATTTTATTGAAGAGCGGATTTTACTCAATCGTAAAAGGATTCTATTGGATGCCGTCCAGGATTCTTATGAAGATGGAAAAGAAGCTTTAAAAGACACTATTACAACTCTTTCTGATAAGGCCCAGCAGAGGCTGCGTCAAATGAAAGAGTTAAGTGATCGTTATCAAGCCGCTAAAAAATCCAATAATGAAAAAGATTTGCTTATTCAGTTAAGATCCCAGCTTAAGGAAGCGAGAAAAGAGTTTCAAAAAGATTGGGCAAGTTGGCGAGATGTCTCTAAAGATGTTATGGCCTCCTGTCCTATTAGATCTTCTCGTTAAAATTGTTAGTGCTGGAAATAGGTTATTCTTTTCCAGCACTACACTTACAATGATTTTTAAATCCCCTTCTAATTCATAATTTATTATTCAGATTTAAGGCTGGAAGATATAAAAACTTTACTCATCCTCTTTTATGTGGTAAAATAGTCGCATTATTTCTTCTAATCAGTACCTATTTAAACGCTGGGAAGGGGCGATGGCCTCTGGCTTTGATTTTCCCTTAAGAGGCGTACAACAATCAATCATTATAAATAAGAGACCTTCCAACCTTTTTAGGGCGGTTTCATAAGAGGAATACATGTCATTTGAACATCTGGGTTTGTGTGCACAAGTTTTAAAAGCTGTGAAAGAAAAAGGGTATACTGAGCCTACTGCGATACAGGCTCAATCGATCCCCATTATCCTAAATCGGGAAGATCTTATGGCTGGTTCCCAAACGGGAACTGGGAAAACAGCTAGCTTTACTCTTCCTCTACTACATAATTTAATGGAAAAAGCTGTAAAGACAGGATCTGTTCGAGCGCTTATTCTCACGCCAACAAGAGAGCTGGCAGCTCAAGTTGAAGAAAGTGTGAAATGCTATGGTAAATACCTGCCTTTAAAATCAGTGTGTGTTTTTGGTGGAGTCAATATCAATGCACAGATCAGATCTCTAAAAGCTGGGTGTGATATCTTAGTGGCAACTCCAGGCAGATTATTAGATCTGATTGGTCAAAAAGCTGTAAGCTTATCCGGTATAGAAATCCTAGTACTTGATGAAGCTGATCGTATGCTTGATATGGGCTTTATTCGAGATATTAAAAAAATTCTATCGCTTGTTCCAAAACAAAGACAAAACCTCTTATTTTCTGCGACTTTCTCTCATGAGATTAAAGGATTGGCAGATAGCCTTTTACAATCGCCTCAAATGATCCAAGTCACCAAGCAAAATTCAACAGCCGAAGGTATTTGTCAAACGATACATCCCGTAAATCAAGCTGATAAACGCAAGCTTTTATCCCACCTTATTCAATCTAAAAAACTTAGCCAGGTTCTTGTCTTTACCAGGACCAAGCACGGGGCTAATAAACTATGCCAAGATTTAATCAACCATGGAATTACATCAGCTGCAATCCATGGAAATAAAAGTCAGGGTGCTAGAACAAGGGCGTTAAGTGAGTTCAAGCAAGGTGTTATTAGAGTCCTTGTGGCTACAGATATCGCAGCGCGCGGTCTTGATATCGATCAGTTGCCGTTCGTTGTAAATTTTGAGCTTCCTAATGTGCCGGAAGATTATGTTCACAGGATTGGACGAACAGGCAGAGCTGGCCATCAAGGAGAGGCTGTCTCTTTGGTATGTGTTGATGAAATGGAGTTTTTACAGGCTATTGAAAAGCTACTTAAACAACAGCTGAACAAGGTAGTGATTCCAGGGTTTGAACCTGATTTGTCGATAAAACCACAGCCTATCGGACAGGGAAGAAATGGACGAGAGCAGAAGAGTAGCTCAGGTCCATCACAGGGGTTTTCCCGTTTTCATAAAAAAAGAAAAGCAGTTTCTCCAACACAGAAGCTTCTGCACAGCGCGATGCAGGGACACAAGCGTTAAAGGCCTTTTGTTTTACGTTGCATTTTCCAACACCTATGGATTTTAGGATCATGAAAGTCCATGGGTAGGGTTTTTTTTGAGATTTCTTCAATCATGCAATCTGTAAATACATCACCATCAAAATGAAATTTTCTAGAATTTGTGCTAAAAAACAAGATCCCATCTTTTTCTAGTAGCCTCAGACTATTTTGAATTAAAGCGATATAGTCAATTTGAATATCAAACATCTTATCCATTTTTTTCGAACGGGAAATGGTTGGAGGATCGATGATGATCACGTCATACTTTGTTGAAGATAGAATCTCATCTTCTAAAAACTTCTCGTAGTCAGCGCGGATCATTACATTGTTTTGTAGAGATAAATTGTTGAGAATGAAGTTGTCCTTTCCCCAAGCTATATACGTGTTAGACATGTCAACGCTTGTGGTAGAAAGGGCTCCTTGCGCTGACGCATGAACGCTAAACGAGCAGGTGTAGGCAAATAAGTTCAGGAGTCTTTTGCTTTTACACGCTTTGGCTACAATTTGCCTGGTTTCTCTATGATCGAGAAAAAGTCCCGTATCAAGGTAATCTGTCAGATTTACTTTAAATTTGATCCCATATTCTTGAACGGTGAAATAGCTATTGGATGAGTTGCTCTTTTCATACTGCTGTGTTTTTTCTCTTTTTATTCTCGTTCTCCAGTATATATGAGAGGTATCTGTATTAAATAGAGAAAGGATTAGGTCGTTTGTTTCTTGATAAAGATCCTCAGGAGGTGCATCGGAATCTTTTGTAAAAGTAAAGTAATGGACACAGAACCTACCGTTATAAAAGTCGATGGCAACAGGGTATTCTTTAATATCTCGATCATAGATCCGAAAGCAGTTACTCTGCGTTCTTTTTGCCCATTTTCGGATATGGTTGTAGTTTTTACGTACCCTGTTTTTAAAAGCAGAGGTTTTATCTTCATTATCTAAAAGAGATGGGAGGTTAAAGGCAGGGGCAGTCATCGGATATTTATCCTATTTCAAAAAAGAAAACTCTATTTTACTCGATTGCGGCATAGACCTCAACTTTTTGCGGTTTATCGATTATCCATAGGCTTATTTTTAACATGCACAGGATCCGCTGTCGATGATGCTCTCAATCGAATCAACTATCGATTCCTCATACATTCCAACAACATTGACAACTTCATTTTATTATTTTATATCCAGATTAAAAAAGGATTTATTATGAATCAGCAAAATTGGAATACTATAACATCTGATTTATTGATTCATGAGTATCCTATAGAAACACCTTTAGATACTCAACGGATAGAAAAAACAAAATATGAAACGATTTGGACATTTAATGAGTATAGAAAAGAATGTATGGGTGAGGCTGTTGTAGATGACTTTATTGAAAAGGCTAAAGTCCTCCCATCAGATATTATCATTGATTTTGGATGTGGCACCGGCAGATCTGCTAGAGCCATTCAAGCAAGTGCCGGATGCCATGTACTCCTGGTAGATTTTGCATCCAATTGCTTAGATCCCAATATTTCTTTGCCTTACATCGAGCTCAATCTTTCTGAGCCTATGAACCTTTATGGGGATGTCGGTTTTTGTACAGATGTCCTTGAACACATTCCAGGTACATTTCTTGATAAAGTCATATCCAATATTATGTATTGTACTCACCGAGCTTTTTTTATGATCGCTCTTCAGCCAGATCGTATGGGCGCTCTTATTGATGAGCCCCTGCATTTATCTGTCCATCCTTTTGAATTTTGGCAGGATAAGTTTTCCGCTTATCGTATTCTATCGGCTGCCCATTCTCCAGATCATGCCCAGTTTTATGTGGAAAGAAGGTAGCACAATCCTTTAACTGATCCATAAATTTATGATTGGGAAAAATGCCCGGCTCGTTTACCTTGGATAGTTCATTAATAAAGAAACAGTAAAATTTGAATTGAATGGGGGGTGGTATGGTGATGATCGATAAAATTAATGAAGGGATTAAAGAGGCAATGAGAAGTCGTGATCAGATTAGACTCTCTACATTGCGTATGCTTAAATCAAAAATACTCGCAGTAGATGCTAGAGGCAATCTGCCAGATGGTGAAGTGGTTAAATTATTTAAAACATATTTTGGTAACCTCCAAGAAGCCTTTGAACAGGCTCAGAGTGTCAACCGCCCAGATATCGCTGAACCTTTAAAACTTGAGCTTGCCATCGTTCAAGAATTTTTACCTCAAACTCTTTCTGCCGAAGAAACAAATAAGATCGTGGTTCAAGCGATTGCAGATTCTGGTGCTAAAACAAAAAAAGACCTTGGTCTTGTGATGAAAACCATTATGAAACTTAATCTTGAAGTTGATACTAAGCTTGTCAAAGAGTTAGCTAGTTCGCTACTTACCGATTAAAATCTCTTGAGGAAGCTATTCGGGCAGGTTTCATAAAAAATTTTATCTTATAATTGCGCTCCAAATAAAAAGCTTCAGTTTAATAACTGAAGCCTTAAAGTTTAATTAGAGGTAGACAGACACATTCAGAACTTTTGACTGACTAAGTCTCTGGCAATAACTTTCTACATTCATCGCTTAAATTTCAATTGAAACAATGGTATCCCAGAAGACACAATAAGGTGATATACAAAATTGAAAGAAGATTGAAAAAAAAGTGGAAAATAAAGAGGCTTACTGGACTATTTGTCCGAAATGTTGTGGATATGGCAAAAAAAACTTGAGGCTTCGCAGGAAGGCCAGAATCCGCTACCAAATAGCAATGAAAGAATTTGAAAAAGCTAAGATTGAAGGAAACCCTTCGGTTCGGCCTAAGATCACTCAACTTTTATGCGATAATTGCAGTGGATCTGGCTTGATCCCTGCCACTAATTATCCCATAGCAGATTCCGAAAACTATCCACATGTAGCAATTGTTGGTGCAGGTATAGCAGGCGTGGCGCTTGCTGTAGCTTGTTTGCATCGTGGCATTCCATTTACTCTTTATGAGCGCGATAGCGGTTTCGATGCACGAGCTCAGGGGTACGGAGTCACCTTGCAACAAGCAAGTAGGGCAATGAGAGAATTGGGTCTTTGCTCTTTAAAAGACGGGATTTATTCCACACGCCATGTGGTCCTTAATACAGAAGGAAAAGAAATTACTGAATGGGGGATGAGGACGCATGAAAACATTAAAAAATCTCCAAGGCGTAGAAATGTGCATATCCCGCGACAGGCCTTGCGCTTAGCGTTACTTGACCAATTAGGTGACCATGCTGCCGTGCAGTGGGGCTGCCGCTTAGTTTCCTTTAAAAAATGTGAAGATAAAGGTGTTGAACTAAGCTTTCAAGTTAACAGAGAGATGAGGAATGCTAAGGCAGATTTAGTGGTAGGTGCCGATGGTATTCGTAGTGTTGTGCGCAGCTTATTGATTGGTGAGGATATCACTCCTTTGCGTTACCTGGGTTATGTAGTTATTTTGGGTATTTGTTCTTTAGAGGTTCTTAAGGGTATTGAGAGTTCTTTGCTCGACTCAGCCACCGTGTTTCAAACCGTCAATGGCTATGAGCGAATCTACATCATGCCTTACTCGTTAGACTCGGTAATGTGGCAATTTAGTTTTCCCTTACCCGAAGCAGAAGCTAAGGCCTTAAGTGCACAAGGGGCTCAGGCCCTTAAAGAAGAGGCATGTCGTAGAGCAAAGTGGCATGAGCCCATTCCTCAAATCTTATCAGCAACCCTACCGACACATATTTCAGGTTATCCCGTGTATGACCGAGAATTACTCAAGCCAGAATTATTGGAAAAAGCAGGACCATTTACTTTGATTGGAGATGCAGCCCACCCTATGAGTCCGTTTAAAGGACAAGGTGCAAATCAGGCTCTGTTGGATGCACTGGCACTGGCTCGCCACATTTCAGTAGGATGTGGTTCCTTGTCTAAATGGAGAGAAAAAGGAGTGAGAGAAACTGTACTCACTGAATTTGAAGAGGAAATATTAGTACGTAGTGCTTCTAAAGTGAAGGATTCAGCTGAGGCTGTGGAATTTTTACATTCCAAAGATGTCCTACGTGAAGGTTATGAACCTAAAGGACGATCTTTACGAGGTAACAATCTATAATCAGGATAAAGCAACAAAGTCTTATCTATTACACCTTAGATGTAATAGATAAGACTTTGTTGCTGCCCCCACATATTGAGCTGCATTTTTCGGCATAAAATCTTGATCATATATCAAAAAAGAAAAGGCTTCAGTTGTAAAACTGAAGCCTTAAATTGGATTGGAGGTGGAGAGAATCGAACTCTCGTCCTTAGCAAACTCTGTAACAATGACTACATGCTTATCGCCTTCTAATAAATAAGCCCTAATGGAAGACGCCACACAAGAGGCTTATTTGTCCCTTTTAATCTCGAACATCGCTTGAAAGGGTCTGAAAATTGCGAGTTCATATCAGGATATATGACGACAAAACCCAAAGCTCCCGATCTGACCTTGGTTTGTCGGCAGTCTAAAAACCGTTAAGTTTTAGGCCGCTAGCGCCCATTCGTTTTGGTCTGCAATTATTGTTTTATCGGATGATTTAGGAGGCCAACCGACGTCCTCCGCATGCCGCTATTACTTTATTCCCAAGTCGATACCATTACACCCCCGATTTTGATTATAACACAAATTCAACATATCAGAACACCTTATGATCCTATCAAATGGATTTTTCTTAAGTAAAGCTCTTAAAATAAGTCGATTGCGTAGCG
The DNA here is from genome assembly GCA_945875745.1 of Chlamydia trachomatis. Classification (GTDB taxonomy): domain Bacteria; phylum Chlamydiota; class Chlamydiia; order Chlamydiales; family Rhabdochlamydiaceae; genus VGMB01. Next base: position 8,029 of record CAMCLJ010000024.1, on the reverse strand, counting down.
AACTAAATCAGGCGCTGGTTGTGATTCCAACCTTTTTAAGATTAGATTCTTAAGGTAGGAACCTAAAATAGATCTTTTTTGGATGTGGGTGATTAACAGTTGAGACAAAGCGGGCTGTGCTGTAAAATTCCGATCTAAACTTTATATTAGGAAAGAGAGTAGTTATGTTCACGGCACGATCCAATGAGACATTTCCTGAGCGGGAAGAGCGAATCCTAGATCTGTGGAAAAGCGCTAAAATTTTTGAAAAAAGTGTCGATCAAAGGGCTGAAGCCCCTTTATTTTCTTTTTATGATGGACCCCCTTTTGCGACAGGACTGCCCCACTATGGACATATCTTAGCTGGAACAATCAAAGATGTTGTCCCTCGATATAAAACGATGAAAGGGTTTCATGTGCCCAGACGCTTTGGTTGGGATTGCCACGGCCTGCCTGTAGAAAATGAAATTGAAAAAGCCCAGCAACTTTCAGGAGCTCATGCGATAGAATCCTTTGGTATCGCCCAATTTAATGAAGAATGCCGCTCAATTGTTCTTAGATACACAGAAGAATGGAAAAGAACTGTGACTCGTATGGGTAGGTGGGTTTCTTTTGAGGATACCTACCGGACGATGGATAAGAATTTCATGGAATCTGTTTGGTGGGTCTTTGGCCAGCTCTTTGAAAAGGGTCTTGTCTATGAAGGGTTTAAAGTGATGCCCTTTTCTGCAAAGCTTGGAACTCCAATTTCGAATTTTGAAGCCAACTTAAATTATAAAGATGTAGATGACCCCTCTTTAACAATTACTTTTCCTTTAGAAGACGAGCCAGGAGTATCGTTTCTAGTTTGGACGACAACTCCATGGACCCTGCCATCAAACCTTGCAATTATGGTCAAAAAGGACTTGGCATATGTAAAAGTCAAAGATAAGGCCTCCTCCCATATTTATATCTTAGCAAAAGCTAGACTCCCTATTTATTTTAAAAACCCAGAAGAATATGAGGTTTTATCAGTTTTTCATGGAGAGCAGCTGATTGGTAAAAGGTATAAACCTCTGTTTCCTTACTTTGCTAAAAGAGCCTCTGATCATGCCTTTAGGGTTATTGCAGAGGAGAGCATTTCGAGTGAGGATGGTACGGGCCTTGTTCATGCAGCGCCAGCTTTTGGAGAAGTCGATTTTTACGCATGCCTGCGTGAAAAAATAGATCTTGTATGCCCTGTAGATCATAACGGTCAGTTTACTCATGAGGTCAGTGACTATCAAGGGCTGTATGTTAAAGATGCTGATAAAGAAATCATCAAGCGCTTAAAGCAAGAGGGAAGGGTATTTCATCACACTCAGATCCACCACAGATATCCCTTTTGTTGGAGGTCTGATACCCCCCTTATCTATAAGGCAGTGCGTACTTGGTTTATATCGGTCGAAAGCATAAAAGATCGTATGATCGCAGCTAATGAATTGATCCATTGGGTTCCTGATCATGTTAAGCACGGACGATTTGGTAAATGGCTAGAAAACGCAAGAGACTGGGCTGTATCAAGGAATCGATATTGGGGCACACCCATCCCTATTTGGCGCAGTCAGGATGGGGAAATGCTTGTGATTTCATCTGTCAAGGAGCTTGAGGAAAAAACAGGTGTTCAGATTGATGATTTACACAGACACTTTATTGATCAGCTCACTTTTGAATATAAGGGGAAAACCTTTCAGCGTATTCCTGAGGTCTTCGATTGCTGGTTTGAGTCTGGCTCGATGCCTTATGCGCAAAATCATTTCCCTTTTGAACGGGAAGAATCCACCATGCAGGCTTTCCCAGCTGATTTTATAGCCGAGGGTCTCGATCAAACAAGGGGATGGTTTTATACCTTAACGGTATTATCAGCTGCTTTATTTGATAAACCGGCGTTTAAAAATGTGATTGTCAACGGGATTATTTTATCAGAAGACGGAACAAAAATGTCTAAGCGTCTTAAAAATTATCCAGAACCCGATCTGATGATCAATCAGTATGGGGCTGATGCTGTCCGCTTATATTTACTGAGCAGCCCGGCTGTTCAGGCAGACGACCTTAGGTTTTCTGAAAAAGGGGTAGAGCTTGTTTTAAGGCAGGTCCTCATCCCATTTTGGAACAGCTATGTTTTCTTTTCGACTTATGCAAAGATTTACAGCTGGTCTCCTGAGAAGATTAGTGGATCGGTCCCTTCTGCAGATATCGATAAATGGATTCTATCTCAGCTACAGAAGCTCATTTATGAAGTCTCATCTGCAATGGATCGATATGAGCTCAGCTCTGCTGTCGAGCCCTTTGTTGGATTCATTGACCAGCTCACCAATTGGTATATTAGGCGTAGTAGAGCTCGCTTTTGGTCTGAAGAGGAATCGATAGATCGCTCGGAGGCGTTCGAGACTTTATACTCTGTTTTACTCACCTTATCTAAAATTGCAGCTCCCTTTATACCATTTTTAAGTGAGGCTATTTATCAAGAACTCAGGTCTGAAATAGATCCAGAGTCTGTCCATTTATCTGATTTCCCATCTTATAATGGATCTATCCGCAGTGAAAAGCTTGAAAAGGAAATGAGCGCAGTCCAGATTGTTGTCAGCGCAGGACATTCCCTTAGAAAAGAGCATAAGATAAAAGTGAGAATGCCGTTGTCAAAAGCCCATATGATTTCTGCTGATTCCTCTACTTTGACTACCTTAAAAGCACAGAAGCATTTAATTGCAGATGAGCTCAATGTTAAAGAGATCATATTTCATGAGGAGGAAGGGGCATTTGTTGAGCTGATTGCAAAACCCAATTTCCGTGTGCTCGGCAAAAAAGTCGGTAAGTTAATGAATAGTGTTCAGCAGAAAATCCAATCCCTTTCAAGAAATGAGCTTGAAAAATTGATGGCTTTGAATTCTATTGAAATTCTTGTCGAAGGTAGTGTCATTGAGCTAACCCCAGAAGATGTAGCCGTTGAAAGAAAGGTTCTTGATGGGGTGATAGCCATGTTGGCAAATGACATCACAGTTGCTTTAGATACTCAGCTGACAGAGCCTCTTTTAATAGAGGGTCTTGCAAGAGAGATGGTCAATAAAATTAATACCATTAGGCGAGAAGATGGTTATGCTGTCACCGATCGTATTTCTATACATATAAAAACGAGCGACAGGGTCAAACAGGCTTTTGCAATCCATAAAGAGTATATTTGCCATGAAGTCTTAGCTGTTGTGTTTGAATTTGTCGACGAGCTTGAAGGCCCAGAGTGGGATTTAAATGGGGAGGTAGCCGTGATTGGGCTGCGCATTTATCCTATCTAAAACAAATACCCTGAATAACTAATGTAATCAGGGCATTTGCCTTTTTATTTTTGTGAAATGGGTAGTGGTAGTTTGTTTTTCTTTCTGCTTCTGATAAAATAGATCCCTGACCCTGTGGCAATGATGATCCATACAATGCTTCTTGGTAGATTGATAAACGGATATGGGGGCTGATTAGGATACCCCCATCTTGGCCCATATGGCCAGAAAATCAGGTTGGGAGCTCCTCGAATATTACTTGCCGGTACAAACCCAAAGTCTCTGCTATCAGCGCTCATGGCATGATTGTCACCAAGAGCTAGGTACCCTTGATCTGGTATCACAAGCCCATATTTCTTTATTTTTTCCACATCTAAAGATCCGTTTGCAAGGATCGGAGGTCCTTGATCAATAAAAGGGGCATAGGGGTACTGGATGTTTTGTTTTTTTTGTTTTTCTTCCTCATTTTTTACGAATGCTTTGAGAGATGGATCTTCTTTTTGTAAGATCGGGGCGCCCATTAGATAAAGATCCCCATCCCTAAAATACGTGTAGCGTGAGGGAGAGAGATTATAACGCATTTGAGGAGAAAACCGGGTGTCAAATTCTATTCCTAGGTTATATAAGAGTAGGGTGGTTTCGGGGGTATATTGGGTTAAGGGATGTGTATCTGGTAGTTCTTTAGCAATACCCTGCCATAAAATTTCATAGGCTTTTCCATTATAAAATTCGTATGTTCCATCAGGGGCCATAGATAGTTGCGGCAAAAAGGTAGTTTGCTTCATCGAAAAAGAGGACAGCCCATATCTACGGGCGAATCCATTTTGAACAATGAACCTTGCCGTATACAGGTTGCGAAAGATCTGCTTTATATGCTCTTGGTTGAGAGGTAATATAGAGGTGCTTAATCCTAAAATAGGTCGTATCCTTCCTCTTTCATCTCTACTTAGTGTTGCAGATTGTAGTGAGGGATGGTGTTTGATCTCTAGGTAGTAGTCAGAGGGATTATTTTCAATGTTCTCTAGATGACCAGATGATAATTTAAGCTCTTCTTTTGTAAGAATTTTGGTGGTCCCAAAGTTGTCAAAGCCCCATAAGTTATAATACTCTTTTAGAGGAGGATTGCAAGTTGAAGGTGTTGAACAAATTGGCAGCATCTCTGCGACTACTTGATTCTGTCCATTTAGAAAGAGGCGAGCCACTGGCTCGTCCATCTGATAAATCGTTGAGGAGTGATAAAAACCAGTCCCGCTTCGGGCTTTTGTAGAAACCTTCCCTTCCCAGTAGATAAACGGAATATGTTCTATATTATTTAGTTCTTTAGGTTGCAGTAGGTCGTTGATGTTATTACCTAAAGCGTCTATCCCGTATATTTTACCACCGTAGAAGTATAAAGTGTCACCAGGCTTGCCCATCAGTCGTTTTATATATTGTTTTTTGCCAGGGAAAATATAGAAGTATTTTGTATCTACATCTTGAATATTCATATTCTCGCCGGTAAAGACAAAAATCCCGTTACGCTGTACTAGATCAGGATCGAATAGAAGGTGTTCGGTAGTTAGAGGGATGTTGATGCCAAATGGTGTTTTAGAAACAAATAACCGGTCTTTTTCTTTTAAAGTAGGACGCATCGAACCGGTCGGAATTTCATAGAGCTCAAACCATGTTTGACGTATGACTACAGCCGCACATAAAGCAAGTATCAGGGTAATGGCTAGATCTTTTGTTTTTTCTATTGAAGTTTTTTTTAGATAGACATTGCTTATCTGCTCTGCTGTAGCGGCCTGTGTATAGGCCTGTTGCTTGTCCTTCTTTAAAATACTCTCTTGTAGTTCAGACAGAGTTTTTTCAATAGTATCTTGGGTAGATTGATTAAGAGTAGATTTCTTTTTCGTATAAGCATGAAAGGTGTGTTTTAAGATCTGTGTGCTTTTTTTGATACTATAGATCTTGGAAAAAAAGGGAATTTTCATAGGTAAAACTTTAGTGATTTTAAGTGGCATTACTTTAAGGATTTTTTGAAATCCAAGCAATAGTATATTAGAGTCGGTTATTTAGAGCCTTTAAAAGAATAGATCGAAAGGTGTAATAACCTTCGGATTTGTTCTTTACATTTTCTAATGAGACGGGGGCCGTGAATCGTTCTTTCTAAATGCATAACCGATGGGTGCGCAGGATCTGCTTGGTATGCTTTTTCATAAAATAGGATAGCTTTTGCTTTATTGCCAATTCCAAGATAATACCGGCTCATTAGTGCCATAAAGCTTCTATATTCCACAACGTGGTATCTTGTTCTTTGGTTGCAGTTGTCTTTGAGTTCATCTGATGGAAAAAGATTGGGGATTTCTCTGTGTTTCTTTTTTCTCAGTAATTGATCTGCATAATTAATTTTTGCAAAAAAATAATCAGGATATTGCTGGTGATTATTTGCAATAAACTGTTCAGCCTCGTTTATTTTTCTGGTTTGAACATATAAAAAACAAACTAGATTATCAATTAAGGGGCTTGGGGGGGACTGCGCTTTGAGATCCAGAGCTCTACTTAAGCAACTTTTGGGCTGGATTTGCGCTAGTTCTAAAAGGGTTAGGTATTCTATTTTTTGAATTGGAGAAAAGCTTTCCATATAGCAGGATTCGATAGGATCAAAATAGATCTCATATTCATTGATCCAGAGATTTGGAGTCTGCATGTTTTGTGCGTAGTGTGGTGATTGTTTTTCCATATATTTGCTACTTGTACCTTGAGAAAAGAAAAAGATCAACTTTTAAGTTTTATGTATTAGCATAGAGATTTTTATTGTGGAAAACATGTTGATAAGTTGTTCAAATCTTTTTATAGATCACCTGTCATCAATAGAATAAAGGGTGCTCTATAATGTAGATTATCTATAGAATGATTTTGTAATTACTTTATATTTAATATTTTACGATTTTGTATAGCAGAGAGTTCTATATCAGTGGCAGACTTATCACCTGTTATCAACTCGCTGTTCATAAATCACTTAGCAGCCAACGCTGGCCACTGAAAGAAGTCTTCGGATTCGATCGTAAACATCTCAGAACCGATCGGAATAATAATCCATTTGTAACGATGCCCAGGTTTTAGATGAGTAGAGAGTTTATCGTTAGCTACATCTAAAAACAATGTTTCTTTTTCATTAGCATATGTTTGCAGGTGAGTGAAGGGTCCGATTTTCTCGTAGGGTTTTATAATATCGAAAGCGTAGAGTTGAAATTGTGTGTAATAACTAGGGGACCTGATTGTAAATCGGATCGAATTATTCATTTTATCGATAAGGGTAAGTCTAGGTGCTCGCTTGGGGATCTCTCTATTGCCCCCTAAACGTAGCCCTTTTCCGGAATCTAGGGTCTTGATCGCATGGGTGTAATGACCGTTGCTAGCTTCAATCCATAAGGGTAGTTCAATTGATGCGGCCCCTTTTTCAAAATATAGCCTCACATCACACCTTGACAGAAGTGTATCGTCTTTAGGCCAAACTGTTTTCCACGCATCACATTCCACTTTTGTTTTTTTCCCATTCACCTTGACAGTTGGATGCCATATTTTTCTTCTATCTATCTCGTCTGATTGGGGAGCAGGGCCAATTTTTTTACGTTCTATATCAGAGACTTTTTGGAGTTGTAGGCCTATTAGACGGCTTAAAAAATGCTCCGACTCATCTAAAAAAATAAAAGCTTTTCGTGTGAATGAGTAGGCCTGTATTAAAGAGTAGGTTTGTAGATCGATTTCGTACATCACCCATGAGGTATGCCCTGGCGCCCCGTCTGCGATCCAGGTTTTCCATGAGGCAGTAGATGGTAATAAGGAAACCGGAATAGCTATTTCTTCCAAAATTAAACGATGATCCTTAACCGATACAGTACATAGTAACGAATACGTTTTGTTTTGTTCGGTAACGATAAAATCCCCGGGCTCAGATTTTTGCAGTTTGTCCGCAAGGGTCAGACTAAAACATGGATGGCAGCTGCTGATAAGCCAGAATAAGAAAGAAAGAAGCAGCGCTTTAACTATTTTCATATCAGTATTTATCCTATGGAAGATATAGAATGATACTAGATTGCCCCTTAAAAGGGGATAGGGTATCTAGTAGCTGTCCTTTTTTAAATAAAATCTTTTAATTTCGATATACAAGGCATCGATTGATGAAGCAAGATTCTTTTTCCTACAGTATTTACGGTCAGTCACTTTCTTTACTTACTGATTTATACGAACTGACTATGGCGTACGGTTATTGGAAAGAAGGGATTGCCGATCGGATGGCAAGTTTTTATCTTTCATTTCGAAAAAAACCGTTCCAAGGAGCTTATGCAGTTGTAGCTGGACTGGAAACATTTATCGGTTTCCTTGAGTCTTTTCGATTTGATCAGAGTGATATTCTTTATTTACGGTCTGTCCAAAGCAGTCAGGGAGCTCCACTTTTTGAGGAAGCTTTCTTAACCTATTTACAAAACCTTCGGTTTTCCTGCGATATCGATGCTATGCCTGAGGGAACTGTTTGTTTCCCTCAGGAGCCAATGATTCGTGTGACCGGCCCCATTTTACAGGGGCAGCTGATAGAGAGTGCCTTGTTAAATATCATCAATTTTCAAACTCTTATTGCAACTAAGGCCTCTAGAGTATGTTATTCTGCCCATCCAGATCCAGTGATTGAATTTGGTTTAAGAAGAGCTCAGGGAATTGATGGGGCCCTCGCTGCAAGTAGAGCCGCTTTTATTGGGGGATGTTCTGGTACATCCAATACC
>CAMCLJ010000023.1 GCA_945875745.1 Chlamydia trachomatis | reverse complement strand
TTACTTTTGGAAGAAACATTGGATCGATTTTTCCTGTGCAAGGGGTACAGGTGTCTTCATCTAGTGGCACAACCAATACGGTAACTCTTGGAGCTTCTGCTGCCACTGTGAATACTAATGGATTTCGAATTTCTAATACCGTTCCCATGGTATTATCGGCAGCTAATACTACATTCATGAATTCCGGATTGACTTATTTTGGTGGTACATTGAATGGAGCAACCGCAGGTTTAAACGCCCTCACCATCAATGGAGGAACAACAGGAGTTGTTAGGTTCATTAATCTCGTTGGGACTACTCAACCTTTAGCTTCTTTGAATGTAACCGGATCGACGATGTTTACTCCTTTTAGAGCTACCGGCGGTCCTGGGATTAAAACAGTAGGGGCTATTACTCTTCAAGGCAAAGTGATCTTATTGAATTGTGGAGCGCTAACTACCAACGCTGCGCCTATTTTATGCGATGGTCCTGTGATTTTATCCGGCTACACCGGCGGCACCCCTCCTACTGCAGATACCACCAATGAAGGTGCATTTCCTTTAGGTAGTAATATCACCTTTACCAGTACCTTAAGAGCGAGTCAAGCAGTTCAGGGGATAGGCGGGATGACTGCTGGCTCTGCCGGGGTTATTACTTTTGCTGGCGCTATCGGTGGAGCAACACCTACCACAGCACCTTCTTTCTTCTCGATTACATCGGCAGGATCGATTGTACAAGCGTCTACGCTACAGACTACAGGAACTGTTAATTACGGATCTTCTACTATAACTCCTAACAACCCCTCTGTTACAATTGGAGGAAACATAATAACAAGCGGGAACAGTGTTAATCTATTTGGTCCATGTACTTTGAGCGGATCGAACGTCAGTATCGATACCACCAATGCAGGTGGTAGTGCGGCAGGTGGGGCTATTACCTTTAATACCACAATCAATGGAGCCACAGCATACGGACAATCGCTTACCCTTAATGCAGGATCTAGCGGACCTGTGACTTTTAGTGGTATCATCGGAGGTAGTGCGGCTGTTGGAGCATTGAACGTCCCTGCAGCATCACAGCTGACTCTTGGATCTGCTGCCACAGCTATTAATGCGTCTTCATTCACAGTTGGTAATGCTGTCCCAACAGTATTATCTGCAAATACTACAATCACTACGACAGGTGCTACGGGTATTTCTTTTGGAGGAACAGTTAACGGACCATATTCCCTGACTCTTGATGCAGGATCTAGCGGACCTGTGACTTTCAGTGGTATCATCGGAGGTAGTGCGGCTGTTGGAGCATTGAACGTCTCTGCAGCATCACAGCTGACTCTTGGATCTGCTGCCACAGCTATTAATGCGTCTTCATTCACAGTTGGTAATGCTGTCCCAACAGTATTATCTGCAAATAATACAATCACTACGACAAGTGCTACGGGTATTTCTTTTGGAGGAACAGTTAACGGACCATATTCCCTGACTCTTGATGCAGGAACAATCGGAATGATTAGTTTATTAGGGGATATTGCAACCTCTGCCAGTCCGCTTGGAGCGCTGACTGTTTATTCAGCCTCAGGTACAACAAATACCCTAACTCTTGGATCCTCTTCTATTAATGCGGTGTCATTTACAGTGACTAATTCTGTGCCAACAGTCCTATCTACAAATACGACAATTAATACGACAGGGAGCGACGGGATTTCTTTTGGTGGTATGTTGAACGGAGGCTCAGCTCTTATTCTTAATGCCGTATCAGGGACAGTGAAGTTTATTGGTCCAGTAGGTGGAATAAACCCTCTATCTAGCGTATCGATTACATCTGCAACATCGATTCAGCAGGATTCTACTCTAAACACTGTTGGAGCGGTTTCTTACGGAACTTTTGCTACAGCCTCTTCACTTGGCGGAGACATTACCACAAGTGGTGGAGGTGTTAATCTATTTGGTCCATCTACGTTAACGAAGTTGGGCACTATAACTGTAGATGCAGGATCAGGCAATATCTCCTTGGATGGTATAGTTAGTAATCAAAATACGGTGACTAAACTAAATCTACTGGGTAATAATATTTCGTGGGCAGGTATGACAGGGGGAGTTGGAGAGGTTATTATAAAAGCCAGTACTGAGCTGATATTTACAGGTCAGAATTATACTTGTGGTATTCAAAACTACGAGGCACCGGCTTTTACTTTCAACGCAAATACAACTGAACTCGTTATTACCACTCTTAATGCAAATACAGGGCCTATTACTTTTACTGGTGGAGATATCACCCTGGCTGTAAATAATTCGTTGACGCTCAATGCTTCAACTGCCGTGACGTTTGGTGAAAAGCTTTATGTTTCTGATAATGGCATTACGAATTTGAAAGTTACTGCTGGTTCTGGGGCCTTTGAGTTTACACAGATTGGTACCTTCACCAATAAATTAAATAGGGTCGATTTAACCGCAGATTCCTATAGTCCTTTGCCTATAAAAGACCTTAATGTCTTTGCGCTACAACTTAATGCGACTACAGACTATGAGCAGCTTATAAGCGGTCCATACAGTATTTCACCCAGCACTGAGTATGACTTGCCTCTTACTTTAATAGGTGATGTAATCCTCTCTGTTGATCCCTGCACGGTAGGCTCTGGGATTGTTTTTGATCAATCGGTGAATTCATGGGCTGGTCAAAACTATAGTCTACAGATTGAGGCGTGTGGTAACTTGGTGCAATTTAATCAGAGTGTAGGTCATAGCAATCCGCTGAGCTCTATTCAGATCAATAATGCTAATAATCTGCAGATTTCCTCTCCTATTACTGCAGACTCTTTCTTACAAAATAATGGAACGGGCACAACGACAATTACTGCTTTATTAACTGCTAATGGATCTGCTGGTATCACGTTCCATACAGAGCAGCTGGAGGCAACAGGTGGTATAAGTAGCCATGGCCCGATTAATATTACCGGAAATGGTGCGATCCTTGGTGGTTCTATAAAAACCTTCGATGATGCGGTGACAGTGAATGCCCCTGTCACTATCTCAGGGGCTTTGGATATAAACACAATGGATGTAACAGGGGCTAATATTCAATTCGAGTCAACAATCGAAGGCTCAGTCGGGGCAAATACCCTTACCCTCAATGCAGGAGGGGAAGGAAATATTACTTTTGCAGGAGCAGTTGGCACTGCGGATGTTCCTGTTGGAGCCGTTACCATTACGAATGTGAAGAATTTTAATGCCACAGATATTTATGCCAGCTCGATTGTCCAGACAGCAGGTCAGGGGAAGTCTGATATTGGAAGTATGAAGAATACCGGTAGTTTAGGAATTGCTCTGACAGGTAATGCATTCAATCTTAATGGTAATTTTATTACAACAAACGGTGGTTCCCTGAACATTAATAACCTAGGGGCCCTTAATATCAATGCAGGGTCTTCCACATCGATATCTGGAGACTTCAAACAGAATACTTCCCAGGCAGTGGATATCCAAGGGACTATGACAGTGGGCGGGCAGGTGTTGATCAATGGGCCTGTGTCTCTTAATGGATTGGGAGTGACAATCAACACCTCTACTAATGGGGGGAATATCCAATTTAAATCCAACATCCAAGGATCCTCAGACCTTACTCTTAATGCAGGAGGAATAGGGAATATTACTTTTGAAGGAGTGGTTGGAACTGCGAATGTTCCTTTTGGAGCCATCAACATTATAAACGTGAACAATTGGAATGCCCTAGATATTTATGCCAGCTCGATTGTACAGACAGCAGGTCAAGGGGTCTCTATTATTGGAAATATGAGTACTACAGGTAGTATAGGGATCGCTCTTACAGGTAATGCATTCACCTTTACTGGTGATTCTATTACCACAAATGGAGCTCCTCTTACAATTGTAGGGCCTGTATCGATCAATGGTGATCTATATATAGAAACCAGCGGAGGCTCTGTGAGCTTCACAGAGATTGCCGGCACAGGCATTGAAAATATTAAATGTATTGCCGATTCTTCAGTCTCCCCTGGGGTTGTTCGATTAGGTGTGATTGCTAATATAAATAACCTAGAGGTAACAGGCCAAGAGATTGTCTTTACAGGGACTATTAACGGTAGTATGCTAAGTTTTATTGCACAAAATGGGATTATGAATGAGTCCGTTCCTGTAGCAATTACTTCATTAGATAATGCCTCCTTTAATGCTCTTACAGGAGATATCGGCAGTCTTGCAAGCCCTATTTTTGTACAATCTTCTCAGCAAATTATTGCTGGAGGGGCCGATGTAGCTTACTTTAGTGGTTCCTCACAAAGTGGTACAGTAGACGTGGATCAAGCTAATCCCGCCTGTGAAATTTATTTCAACAATGTTCAAATTAAAAATTGCCATGTACCATCGCCGCAACCTAATAATATGAATCCTGTCAATACAGTGATGTATGTGAATCCACGGTTATTGGCTGTAGTAGGGGTGTACAATTCTCAGTTTACCTTAGCCAATGATTACTACTTTACAACAGGGTTTTTATCCGATCGATCGATTCACAAACCTATCCCTGTGTTTGTCCGCTCAAGGGGGGCTAAAAACCTATTGCCTCTGAAATAAGAGGAGGCAATGTCTGCGAATAGAAGTACTCAATCGCTTGCTGTATAAAACGGAGAACATTCCCGCCTTGCTTCCTGATGGTTTGAGCGACAGTTGTGACTCGTTCCACAAACTTTTCCCCAAGATCGCTTCTGGTTCCATAACTTTTTTTGCGCCAGATGACCCGCTTCCGAAGATCTCTTTCTGCCATATTATACCGTTCAAAAAAATAATTTCATAATTAGCCCAGGATCTGGAACATAACTTATTCACATGATTAGGAACGTCCACCAAGCTATTCCAAGCATCACAACAAGCTCGCATAATATCATCATAATCTGCATAGCCACGATTAGCCAGGTACATATCCCTAAGTATTTGCCATACCTATTGATCTAGGACTAATACTCCATGCCTACTATCTGGAATTTTTGCCGAAATATGTTATAGGTGAACGAGCATTGCATCGGTATTTGCAACTGGTAAAACAAGTCCAACCGCTGTGTCTGTAGATGGACATACTGCTCGGAATATATAGGCATATTTAAACTGTTGCTGACGAATTAGTCGTGGCCGAGTACCTTGTGGAGCCCATGTTCTGGTAACTGCAGCCCTCTGTCCAACTCTTGCCTCATCCTGAAACCATATATCAACAATATCAATCGAAATCTGCGCAGGCAGCGCTTCAATTACTTTTTCTCGATTTTTTAAAGTATCCTGGGCCTCTTCAGTTCCCTTTAGGATGGAAGGAATACATCATCTCTGAGAGACAATACGCAACATTGTGAGATCTCGAACTAGAGTTGCGCTGAGTGCAAAAATGGAAGATGGACAAATTTTTCATTACCTCAGAACTACTCAAGTAGAAGGACAGCAAGGAAACATATACAACACTCTTGGCATACCAAGCCAGATTTTATAAATTCCTAAAATGATCGCGTAAATTCAATTTGTAGTGTTAAATTGGCCTAACTGTTTTACTTCCTCATAGAGAAGAGCGTTGAAGTTGGGTTAAAGAAAGCTTGCACGTAGTCCTATCTGGGCTCACCGAACTTAGAAGGCGTATTCTTAGTTATTTGGGAATTCCTGTTAGAAAAATCTATGTGCTAGAGCTTTAACCTTCTCCAACGATTTGAGATAGGGTATAACGGCAGGCATGTTCAATGAGGGATTTAAGGACCCTCTAGGTCTTTTCTGCAAAAGAGTGATTTAACATTTGCAGAGCCCGTCTGTGGACCTCTTGAGTGGAAATTTGGAGCATGCAAAAGGGCAGGCAACATTTCTTTTTAATACATGGGGAGCATGTAATTTTTGCTTGGACGACTTGACCATGGGGACTATTCCACGGCCCACATAAAAAAGGATCTGTTGGGGTAAATAAGGATAATGTTTTAGTCCCTACTCCAAGAGCTATATGCATTGGTCCTGTGTCGTTAGTAATAAAAAGGTCACACTTTTCTATTAATGTGGCTAAAGTGTCTAGCGATACTACTTCATCAAGTGGTACAGCGCCTGGTATCCCGTTTGCAATATAGCGTGTAAGTTTTTGTTCAGCCGGACCTCCAGTAATAACAATAGCGCAATCAAGATCTTTTTGTAGTAATCTACCAAGGTTGATAAAACACTCAGGATCCCATTGTTTAAATTTATCTTTTGACCCAGGATTGATTCCTATAAGGATAGGTTTTCGATCGAGCTCATGTTTTGACACGAATAAGAGCCCGTTGTTTTTGTTGCTAATTCTTCTGTCAAATGTAAGGGGTGGGTTTGCAGGTTTGGTTGTATCATAACCTACTATACGTAGCCGTCGGTTAATTTCATGTTCATATTGAGGATTAATTTTTTTACTCAGTAAAACATCGAGCCCCTTATTAATTCCTGGGGTTCCTACAATTTCTTTTGCATTTAGTAGGTAGCATAAAGGAAGTACCGCTCTTTGAGAGGTATGAAAGATGTAAATGCTATCGATGTGTTTTTTTCGTAACCTTAGATAATTTTGAATTAGTGATGAAAATAAAGGTTTTTTTAATACAAGAATACGATCGATATCAGGATGGCTTGATAGAACTTCTTGGCCGATCTGGCTAGTTAAAACTGAAATATGCGCTGATGGGAAACGGATTTTCAGCGCTTGTATTGCAGGCAGTGCCCATAGGGTGTCACCAAGAGCTGTTGTCGATACAACTAACAATTCTTTTCTGCTTGTGGCTTGGTGCTGCACCTTAGGACAGATTTTACGTAAGATTTTCAGCAGAAAAAGGATAAGTGAGTTTTTAAATGAAACAGTCATTGTTTTTTTGCAAAATATTCTTTAGGAGCTTCTTTAGTTTATCACAATAGCTCCATGGAATCAAACGGATCTTCTATCGCGATTTGGTCAGATTTTTATTCCATGAGCTCTTACTTTGTTTGAAGCGAGGCGTATTTAGAAAGGACTAGGTAGCAATATAAAAGGATGTGTTCCGGCATAAGGTGGGTAAGAGCGAATTCCCTACCATTAGCTGCAATTTTTTGTGCTTCTTTGTCGTGCTCCATAGCCCACATCACTTGATCAGGGAGGTCTTTCAGATATCTGGCTACTGGAATAAAATGTTCGAAAGGTTTTAGAGCGTAATGAAACCACATGATATTCATTGAGTTGTGTTTAAATACTAAAGATCCTGAAAGCAATTTCCAGGGAAGGGCTGTAAAAGTGGCTGTTACTCCATCTATATCAATTTGGTACTTATATTGTACGTGCTGGACTGGTGTTAGCTGCGATGATTTTAGCATCCGGTTAAAATAAAGCACATCAGAGCATCTCTCGGGGTCATGGGAGGAAAAAGCAGCATCGAGAAAGTCTAATTGCTTATGCTGAGATAAATATACCAGGCGTCCTCTTGGTTTTTTAGTCCAGTTTTCACGGGTATATGTTCCCCCATTCATTCCTCCTCTCCAGATCATTTGGGAGGCTCTATCCTCCCATGGTGTGTTTTCATGTGCTGCATTGATAGCAGGAATGAGCTGCTCCCATGAATTTGGATTTACATTGACCTGCGGTGTTTGAGATGAAACATTTGGATCATTAATATCGTAATACCAGTCGGCAAATAGGATAACATTTCTATCACCCACCTTTTTTGCTGAGGTAAGAATAGGTGGATATTTTTTATCGGGGGTAAAAACAGACTGTGGGGTGTAGTCATGGATGCAATAGATTAAATCGATATCTTTTAGGGGATACTTGGCGCAAATAGTGGATAATAGAGCATGCATCCGATTACGCTTGCCGTAAACTACTCTATTTTTGATCTGATAAAATAGAAAGTAAGGTTTTTTCTCTTTGAGCTCTTCCCAAGCTGTTTTTACATCTGTTTTTTTAAACGGACGGATGTCGCGGAATTCGGCTTGGACTATATTTTGCATCCACTCATTGGCCTCTGTTTTTATCGGGAAACAGAGACAGCACAAAAATATTAGGATAAATGTTCGATTTAACCTAGCTAGGCGCTTTGATTTTATGACCAGAAAATGTACTAAGTCCATCATACGCAGCATATTTATAAAGTTCGTGGAGTGTGGGATAGTTAAATACATTCCCAATCACATCGTAAAGAGTTTTTTTGTTTTCTACAAGTTCTAAGCCGTAATGAATGAGTTCAGTAGCTATATGACCTATAATATGCACCCCTTGAATTTGCAGATTCGGACGTGTAAAAATCAGTTTCATAAAGCCATTTTTAGCGCCCATGATTTGACCTCTTGCCATATCAGCATATCTGGCTTTCCCAACGCAATAGTTCAGCTTTTCTTTGATGGCTTCTTCTTCAGTAACGCCTACCATAGAGATCTCTGGAATTGTATAAATTCCATAAGGGAAGAAACTGGGAAGATGTTCTAGATCACTTGTCTTAAAGATATGAGCCACCGCTGCTCTACCTTGGTCCATACTAGTACTGGCAAGTGCCGGAAAGCCAATCACATCGCCTACTGCATAAATATGAGGTATATTGGTTCTGTACTCATCATCAACTGCAATCGTTTCTCTTTTTCCGAGGTTAATGCCTAGTTTATCTAAGCCAAGAGCTTTTGTATTGCCGCTTCTTCCCGCAGCAAATAAAAACATATCCACTGGCAGGATTTTGCCGTTATTAAGCTTGACCTGGATTGGGGCTGTCTCAGTATTAGGAGACTCGATTGATTCTACTGCAGTATTAAATAGGATTTCCATCCCATCAGACTGCATTTGAGTAAGAAGATCTGCTGAAATTTCTTTATCGATAAATGGAAGGATTTTTTCCTTATCATTAATTAGGTAGACCTTTGTTCCTATCGTTGAGAAAATAGTTGCGTATTCGCATCCAATAACACCTGCTCCCACTATACAGATCGATGAGGGAAATCGGCGTATAAGTAAAATAGAATCTGAATCATGGATCCTTTTATTATCAAACGGGATATTGCTTGGGTGGTAGGGGTAAGAGCCTGTTGCAATAATAATGTATTTTCCGGTTATTCGTACAACCTCCGGTGTTTTAATAAGAATCGTATGCTCATTTTCAAAGGATGCCTCTCCTAGATAAATATCCACACCGTGACGCTCTAAGTTTTTTTTAATTTCCTTTGCTGCATAATCACTTACATAGTTTTTGCGAAACATAAAATCTTCAACAGATGCTTCGTGTTCTAGATCGCGATTGACACCAAAAAGTCCCTTTTCATATTTGCCTGATAAAAATAGGGCTGTTTCTTTTAAAGTTTTTGAAGGAATCGTTCCTGTGACGACCTGGGCTCCACCGAACATTTTCTCTTTTTCTACTATCGCGACTTTATAACCGAAATAAGCCGCTTTAACCGCTGCTTTTTCTCCTGCGGGACCTGTTCCTATCACGACTAAATCGTAGTTTTGCATAAAAAATTTCCGGTGTGTTGTTTCTTCATACTAAAAAAAACAAGGATCTCTTAAAAGTAAAAAAACAATTTAAGATAAAAAAAAGTTTTATTTAAGGGGTAACATTGGACGAAGAAATTGAAATACAGTCCGAAATGCTGGTGAATAAAATTAAACATTACCTCATTACTACTATGGGTGTCACAGTCGATGAGGCTAGTGGTGAAGAATTTTATCGAGCTTTTTCACTTACGATTCGTGAAGAGTTAATGATTAATTGGACTGCTACCCAGCATTCTTATCGAAATAAGCATGTCCGTACTTTGTATTATATTTGTATGGAGTTTATGCCGGGCAGGTTTTTAGGAAATAATATTACTAATATAAAAGCCACAAAGCTTGTGCAAAAAGTCATGCAAAAGATGAATCGAAAAATTGCAGATGAAACCCTTTATGAACCTGACCCAGGTTTGGGTAATGGAGGACTGGGTCGTTTGGCTTCTTGCTTATTAGACTCGCTCTCCACCCAACAATATCCGGCAATCGGATATGGATTGCGTTATCAATATGGTATTTTTGATCAGGAAATCTGGAATGGTCGCCAGGTCGAACGACCTGATACCTGGCTACTGCATGAAAACCCCTGGGAATTTAGAAGAGATATTCATGCAGCATCGGTGTATTACTCTGGCCAGCTTGTCGCGGGTAAAAACAAACGAGGAGAGGCTATTTATGAGCTTATAGATTATGATGAGGTGCGAGCACTCGCCTACGATATCCCAATTATTGGATACGAAGAATCAACCCATTTTAATGTAAATACACTCCGGCTTTGGACGACAAAAGAATCCCCAAGAAATTTTCAGCTCCAGAGATTTAACGCTGGCCAGCTCGATAAGGCTGGGGAAAATACATCGCTTACTGATGTATTATACCCCAATGATAATAATGAGCTCGGAAAAAGGATCCGCTTAAAGCAGGAGTTTCTTCTTTCTTCCGCTTCAGTACAAGATATCTTTGCCCATTATTTACGTCATAATCCCGATATGAGTCATTTCGCTGATAAGGTAAGAATTCAAATTAATGATACCCATCCAGCTCTTGTGATTACCGAGCTTATGCGGATTCTTTTGAATTCTCATGATTTTTTATGGGCAGAGGCATGGGATATAGTTCGAACGTGCTGTAGTTTTACCAACCATACCGTGTTAAAAGAGTCTTTAGAAGAGTGGAATCAAAACCGGGTAAAGGAGTTGTTACCTGCCCAGTATGCGATGATCGAACGGATGAATTTAGAGCTTTGTAATTCTATTCGGACACGGTATCCAGGGGATGAAGAGAAAGTCCGTAGGATGTCGATCATTGAAGCAGGGCAGCTTCGTATGGCTCATTTGGCTATTTATGGCGCATATAGGGTAAATGGAGTAGCGGCTTTACATACCGATATTTTAAAAAACATTATGTTCCGAGATTTTCATGCTATGTATCCGGAAAAATTTATTAATATTACAAACGGTGTCACTCAAAGAAGGTGGTTATTACATAGCAACCCATCTCTGGCAGAATTTATCACCAACCGGATTGGTCCTAATTGGATCGTAGACTTCAGTGATATTCACAGGTTAGCAGCTTTTGCAAGTGACGCGCAGTCTCAACAAGAATTTTTAGATATCAAGCGTGGTAATAAAAAAAGACTGATTGATTTTCTAAAAGAATCGAACCCCATTCGAGATGATAAAGGCAGCATTCTAGGCTTTACTGACCCGTTAAATGAGCAGGCTCTATTCGATGTACATATTAAAAGGATCCATGAATATAAAAGGCAACTAATGAACGGTTTGCATGCTTTAATGCTTTATTTTGAAATCAAAGCAAACCCCGGTGCTCGGAAGATCAAAAGACAGATTCTTTTTGCAGGGAAAGCAGCTCCAGGCTATGAGATTGCAAAAAACATTGTCCGATTTATTTACTGTATTGCCAGAAAGATAAACACAGATCCTGATGTGAGTAATCAATTGCGTGTGATTTTTATAGAAAACTACAATGTCTCAAAGGCTGAACTTATTATCCCAGCAGCTGACTTATCGGAACAAATTTCTACGGCAGGGATGGAAGCATCGGGTACAGGCAATATGAAGCTTACAATCAATGGAGCCTTGACTATTGGGACTGAAGATGGTGCGAATGTTGAGATGCATCAGCAGGTAACAGACAAATGGTGGCCGTTTGGATTCGGTAGAAGTTCAAGAGAAAATCATACTGTATGGGAATCGGGTAAGACCTACAATCCATGGGATATTTATTTAAACCATCATGGTATTCATCAGGCAGTGGATGCGTTACGAGATCAATCCTTAGCTATCAATGAAGATGAGCACGTAGCATTAAGCAGTCTCTACCACTTGCTTTTAGAGACGAAATATTCAAATATTGCGGATCGATATTTTGTTCTTAGTGATTTGCTTGCTTATTATGATACACAAAAAAAAGTCGAAGATTGGTATGTTCAGCCCAATTTATGGGCCGAGTATGCAATTCATAATATAGCAGCAATGGGTAGCTTTTCAACAGACAGATCTATTCATGATTATGCTAGCCAGGTATGGGGGCTAGAGCGTTGTCCTGTTAGCACGGTTGAGCTGGATCTTGTTAGGAAAGATTATAGCGATCACGATAAATGTAGGATTTTTTAGTAAGGTAGAGACCATTTTGCTTTGAGTTTATCGATAGTTCCATCTTTTTCCATTGCATGGATCGCCCGATTAAACCCTTCTATTAGCTCTTTGTTTTCCTGTTTTAATGTAATCAATTTAAGCCCACTATCGGTCATTGGTGCAGTTGCGATCCGAAGGGTATCCTGAAATAAATCGTTGCAGTATCCAGCAGCAGGAAGCGCTGGGATCATAGCAGCTTCGATATTCTTTTGAGCGATATCATTTAATAATTTAGGAATCGAATCATATAAACGAATAATGATATCAGGATAAGCGCTCAATATATGAACGGCATCCGAATCCGAAAGAATACCAACTTCTTTATTATTGAGCTCCGCAAGGGCTTGGAAGTTTGTGTTTTTTGCTACAACTACAACGGGACCTGTTTTGATCAATACAGAAGAGAACGAATATTTATTTTCAGTAAAGTTATATTGGTTGATGCCCGAAAAGATCCCTTGATATTGATGCTCTTCTAGCCCTTGTACCAAGGAATTCCAATTAGTGGGCTGGATATGTATTGACATATGAGTTCTAATAGAGACAGCAGAGACAAGGTCTGTTAGAAACGCTAGGATGTTTTTTTCGCGGCCCATAGACTCGATAGAGTAAAAAGCGGGATCTACTGCAATAATATAACTTGGTTTTGTACTGGTTCCACATGAAGCAAATACGATAAAAAGAAAGAAACACAGTCTTCGAAAAAATAAAACCACAGATACACCTCTAACATTACATGCTGTCTACTACAATTCTTATTGTAGCATAATTTCCCCCTAATCGCATAGTATTTCTGGTTAAAGAATAAATGTTATAAAAGTAGGGGTCTATGCGCAAGAAAGTGTTGCTTGTCAATTTTGGTGGTCCGAGAAATCTTGATGAGGTCGAAAGCTTTTTACAAGAGTTGCTAACTGATGGAGATGTGATTAGAACGCCGATACCAAAATTTTTACAGGACCTGTTATTTAAACGAATCGCTAAAAAAAGATCCCACAAAATTGCTGAAGACTATGCCCATATTGGAGGTAGATCACCCATATACGAAGATACTGAATGGTTAGCTGATATGCTCCGTGTAATGGGGTATGAGGTCCTTACATTTCATAGGTATTTACCGAAGACACATCCCGACTTTTTATTGCAGGCAGGGGATTTTATTGATGATGAGACTGTCGTCTTTCCTCTATTTCCTCAATTCAGTTACTCTACAACAGGTAGTATTGCCCGTTGGATGGAAAAACATTTATGTCGAAGAAAGAGTCGGGCCATGAGATGGGTTAAGTCTTATAGCGAGCACAATGCATTTATCAGCTGTTTTATAAGCCTGATTCGGGATTTTATGGAAGAAAAGAATCTTAAGGAAAAGGATACTCTTCTTTTTTTCTCTCCTCACGGTCTGCCAGTATCGTATGTATTTGAGGGCGATGTTTATAAAAAAGAATGTGAACGATCTAAAGCTCATATTATCAAAGGATTTCCAGAAGCAGCCTCGCTTATAGCGTATCAATCACAGTTTGGAAAAGCGGAATGGATTAGGCCGTATACAAATGAGGTTGCAGACGGAATTAAGGATTGGAATCAAGATAGAGAGAATGTGATTTTTATTCCTTTAAGCTTTACATCAGATCATATAGAGACTTTATTTGAAGTCGAGCAGCAGTACGTCTCAGCTGTAAGAAACGCCGGATTGCAATCGTATCGGTGCCCTGCATTCAATAGACGGCAGGATTGGGTAAAGGCGGTTTCTGATATTATTCAAGGTGCTGATTTAGTCTCTACACAAATGCTAATCCGTCGAAATGATCAGCAATGCCCTTGTAGGGGAAGGTCATAGAGGACTGACATAACCCAGGATCATCTTCATAATATAAAAAACAAGGATACTCATTATAGCGCTAGCTGGGATAGTAATAATCCAGGATAACACGATATCTTTAAGCATGCTTAAATTAAGAGCTTTGATACCTCTTGCTAGCCCCACCCCGAGAACAGCTCCTACTAGACAGTGTGTCGTAGATATTGGCAGCCCGCATTTGGATGCGACTAAAATTGTTGTAGCTGCTCCAAACTCAGCACAGAATCCACGCGTAGGGGTCAGTTCAGTGATTTTTTTGCCGATTGTTTCTATAACCCTCCATCCCCATGTTGCAAGTCCAATCACAATCCCGATTCCTCCAAAAGCTAGCAGCCAGGGGGGGACGGCCGCTACATCTGATATTGCTCCATTTTTGATGATATCTAAAACTGCTGCAACAGGGCCGATCGCATTGGCCACGTCATTAGCACCATGAGCAAATGCAACAAAGCAGGCACTTAAAATTTGCAGATACACAAATTTGTTTTCAACAGTTCGGTATTCGGAAGTTCTCTCTGTGAAATTGGTTTCTTTTCGCAGTGTTTGTGATAAAGATTTGACCTCTATAAGCAGGCTCGCTACCTTATCGTTCGCTCCTTCAACAGTGTTTGCATGGACCCTCTGTAGATGTTTTATAGCTTTGTCTAAGCTAACTACACTTTGAGGGGAGTGCATGCTATTGGCTTCATAAGAAGGCTCGGTTCCTTTTCTGCGTACGAGTAGATAAGTTACGATAAATGCTAA
The DNA here is from genome assembly GCA_945875745.1 of Chlamydia trachomatis. Taxonomy (GTDB): domain Bacteria; phylum Chlamydiota; class Chlamydiia; order Chlamydiales; family Rhabdochlamydiaceae; genus VGMB01. The sequence goes on along the minus strand of CAMCLJ010000023.1, from coordinate 11,010 downwards.
AGCACCGATGATGCAAGCTAGCAGAAAGGCTTGAGAAAAGTTGATGTGAAGATTTAGGTTATCTATTCCATTTAAAGTAAGACTTAAGGTAAAGACCCCAAATACAAACATGGTGAGATATGGGAGCATCCGTAGGGTTGCTTTTGCTGGATTCATGGCGAATAGAATTTTTCTCTGTAGTGCATAAAATAGGATGTAAGAAATGACTGCACTGATTAACGGGGATAAGACCCAGCTTACTAAAATCGATAGGACCTCTTCCCATCTTACAGCTTCTACCCCGCCCACTACCCCTCCAAACCCGATAATAGCACCGACAATTGCATGAGTTGTAGACACAGGCCATCCGTAGTATGAGGCAATTTGAAGCCATATGCTTGTGCTCATTAGAGCAGAGCTCATCCCTAATACTAAAATCGTTGGTTCTGTCAAAAACATGTCTGTATTGATCAAACCCCTTTGCATCGTTTCCGATACATTCGATCCTACAAAAAAAGCACCTGAGAACTCAAGAATCGCAGCTAAGATAACAGCCCTTTTGAGGGTAAGAGCACCAGATCCAACTGAGGTGCCCATCGCATTTGACACATCATTGGCTCCGATGTTCCATGACATGTAAAAACCAATAATTAGAACAAGCGTTTTTAAAATCGATTCAACTTCCATTATCTTTTTTTTACTACCTTATTTAAGCTCTAGGATCATTCGAATTCGATTTGCTAACTTTTCTGAGAGGCCAGATAGCGCCCCGACCTCTTCAATAACCGTTACCCATAAATAGAAGGAAGGGGCGGAAAAATCAGTGCCTTTATCGAATAATTTCTTTTTCAATCTGTGGTAAATTTGCGCAGCCTCATGTTCTTTATAAGCAGTTTGCTCTACCATGTCTTTTACTTTTTCTGCTTCAATTCCCCCAAATGAAGACTCTAGGAGTTCATCGATTTCTTCTATAATTTTCTTTGCGCTCCAAAAGACCTCTGCATTTTTTTTATATAGCAGTTCAAAATCGGAACGAAATTCTGAAAATAGTTCAAGGGGACGCATAGAAAGTAAAAGCCCGATTTCCTCTGCTTTATCGGCAATGCTATCCTGTACTGAAAGAATTTCCAAAAAGTGGGAGCGATCCATAGGCAGAAAGATGCTTTTTGGTAAATGATTGCGGATGTCATTTTTTGTTAAATCCGCTTCATGCTCTAGCTGAGAGAGTTCCTTAGATAGTTTTTCAGTTTTATCAAGATCTATTTTTGGTAAGGCATCGATGATTGTAGTGAGCTTCTCTATGCATAGAGTCACTTTTTTCATATGTGTTTGTAGTGGGGCAAACGGAGATTTGCCGAATAGTTTCGCGATCGAGATCATATATATTTCCCCATATGAGAAAGCATGTAAATATTTAAGCAAGTTATATAGGGAAATTCCGTTTATGTAAATAAGTAAAATAAGAATTTGAATTAGAGGAAAGGTGAGCTATTTTTTATCCAAAGAGTCTATTGATTTTATCTCTTAATATTTACCTTTTTACAATATATGAAAAATATTATTTCTATATTCTGTTTATTGAAATTCAGAACTATTACTGTTTTTGATATTAAAGATCGAATATGGGATTTTTAAATATGTTTGTACAGGATAAGTAAATTTACTAATGTGATCTCCCTGCCATTTTCTAGACATAAAGAACATAGACGAGAGAAAATAGAAATAAATAAGGAACGTATAAGAATATATTAATTTTTTAGGCGAAAAAATGAAGGTTTTGTTACCTTATATTTTTTATTTTGGTGTATTTATGCAATTACTGTTTTCCATTAAGCGGGCCATCAGATCTCTCCAAATGTGTCTTATATTCTCTTTCTGGTTTGGCTGTGGGCTATATGGACGTGTATATGATTATAAAACGCCAACTGCCAGATATCTGCGGGATATTGAGATATCTGAATTAGATTCAGGTATGGTCGGAATTGACTGTATTTACGTCATCAATTTAGATGACAGACCTCGGAAATGGGGGGGTCGTAAAAGATATTTTAAATGGATTGGGTTTGCGAGCCAATCGAGTCTCAGCCTTGAATGGCTGGGAGCTCACGATGGCTGAAAAAATTGAACTATTGGGACCTTATGGGACAAAAGCCCCTATGAGGGGTGGGCAGATTGGTTGTTTATTGAGTCATATCTCAGTAATAAAAGATGCGTATAACAGAGGTTTTAAAAAGATTTGGATACTAGAAGATGATATTTGTTTTAATGAATCACCGCATATTTTGCCGGATCTTTTAGAGGAGCTTACTGAATTTGATCCGAATTGGGATGTGTTCTATACAGATAGGGATTTTTTACACCGCAGCGTCCGTAAGATGAGCCGTGAGTCTGCATCCGGATATTTTCGTCCGGATCAAAAATATCCATTGGGTGTTTTTTATACTCGAACGTGGCAAGTAAGTCCGAATATTTTCCGAATTCGTTATAGATTTGGTATGCATTCTGTATTGATATCTAGAAAAGGAATAGAAAAAATATTGCATTACTTTACTCACACCTATATTTACTCACCGATCGATCACGATATACATCATATTCCTTCGATTAAGGAGTATGCCTACAACAGAGAAATGACTTATACTAATTTGGAAACTTCAGATAGTTATGTACCTCTTTCAGAAAGGAATCCATGGAATGATCTTGACGTCTAAGGCGTTTTTAAGATTTACTTTACTGGCTTATCAAATGGAGCTCTCAAAGTAAAGGTAGTATCTTCTGAAATGATTAGGTCATTTTCTAATTGAAGGGGTTTTTCTATTTGGACAAGATCCCCTTTTTTTAAAAAATCATATGCTTTGGATTGTTTTGGGTGGGCCTTTAACTGCGTGCCGAGTGTTTTTTTCCCATCGGTTCCGCATAAAAAATAACGCGGTCCCTTAAAAGTCTCTATAGGAGGGCTGACTACACGGTATAATCGTTCTTCCCTAGGATGTGTTGTGTTTGCTTTAGGAGGGCATAACAGAAGATAGGTCATTTTGAGCGAGTTCTCGTGGATCTTAGATGCTTTTTGAATATCATTAATCATAAAAGGCTTATCGAAGGGTCTTTGAGTGAAGCAAGGAGAGGATCCGTGGGCAAGTGCCGGACAAGACCCTTGCCATATACAGGGGGCTTGAATTTTCACATTTGCTTTAACAAGTAAATCTCTGAGCATCAGCAGATGCCGGTTGATGTCTAAAGAGGAAGAATCAACGAGAAGTAAATGACCATTATCAGATAGCCTGTCTAGTAAAGACAGGATGTATTTTTTCTGCTTGTCTAGATCAGGAAATAGATCCATCAGGCTGTGAGCTACGATAATAAGATCCCATTTATTCTCTAACGAAGAGTTTCTTATCTGTTTTGGGTCTTCTGTTCGGATAGATAAGGGATACCCTATCTTTCCAGATAAAAGGGCTCCCGATTTCAGAGCCAGCTCGTTCGTATGAATTGTGCAGGCTTCTGTGGACCCGCTCATCAGTGCTGCTAGTGCAAAAGGCGCGGTTCCTGATCCGATTTCGAGAACTTTTTGAGGAATCTCAGGTATTTCTTGTATGAGACTGATTCCCTGGGCAAGCAGCATAGGCCAGTAGTACATTAAAAAAGCGCTTAAGTCTTCTTTTTCTATTAAATTAGACGAATATGTAAGGGTTTGGACTCTTTGGGCGAGTGCCTGGAACTCTCTTGTCTGCATCCGGTCTAGGGGTCCTACAGGGAGTTTGTTAAGCTGCCTGTAATGCATTATCAGCAAGGGATAGATCTCTTGCCAATCTAGTTTGACGGATGGACGTTTATTTTTCATGAGAAGATAATTCGTTTTTCTGTGTCTGTCATTTCTTTATATTGTCCTTCAGGGATGTCGCTAAGAAGCAGCCCTCCAATACGGACTCGTGACAGTTCAATGATATTAAGGCCTGCATTTTCAACAAGAATTCTCACTTCCCGTTTTTTACCTTCCTTTACTACCACCTTAAGGGTTCCTTTCCGGACTTTTGAAACTCGAACAGGGGTGATCCATGTTTCTTCTATATAAGCCCCTTTTGAAATGGCAACAAGGTGCTCATGAGTAATCTCTTGATTAGTTTTTATGATGTACTCTTTTGAAAGATTGGAAGAGGGGTGAATTACTTTATTTGCAAAATGACCGTCGTTGGTTACGATGATCAGGCCTGTTGTGTCTCGATCAAGCCTTCCGACTGTAAATAGTCTTTCTGTGATACCTTTAAAAAGATCGAGGACGATTTTTTTTGTCCCTACCCGGGCATTTGAACAAATATAGTTTTTTGGTTTATTGAGCATGAAGTAGAGCTTTTTTTCTTCTCCTTTAACCTTCTGCCCATCAACCAGAATCATGTCGGTTTCGCAGCAAACAAGTGTTTGCGGAACCTTTATAATTTCTCCGTTGACAGAGACTTTGCCGGCAAAAATAAGCTCTTCGCTGTGTCGCCTTGAAGCGATGCCGGCAGAAGCGAGTGCTTTACTGAGTCTTTTTTTTGTTTCCATAGGGTAATCATTCTACGCTTTCCCTTACTTAAAATACAATACAACCTAAAATTTAATTGTGGTTCCCCAATAACATATTAGGGAATATACTCTGTGTTAATAGAATGAGGTGAAAAATAGTGAAAAAACCAAAAATTATTTTGATGCGCCACGGCCAGTCTGAATGGAATAAAAAAAATGTATTTACAGGTTGGGTCGATATTCCTTTGAGTTCTCAGGGTATTCAGGAGGCTTTAGACGTTGGACTAAAGCTTGCTGACCAGCCGATAGATGTGATTTTTGTTTCATCACTTATCCGGTGTCATATGACAGCTTTTCTAGCGATGAGTCAGCATAAGGGAGGAAAAGTTCCTGTATTTGTTCACGAAGAGGGGACGAGCCTTCGGCAGTTGTCAATGATTTATGATCCCAAGACAGAGGCAGGCACCATTCCAGTATATGCAAGTACAGCTCTTAATGAAAGAATGTATGGGCAGTTGCAAGGACTTAGTAAGCAGGAGACTGTTGAAAAGTTTGGAGCCGAGCAGGTAAAGATGTGGAGAAGAAGTTACGACACGATGCCACCAGGCGGAGAAAGTCTTTCTATGACAGCAGACCGCGCAGTACCTTATTTTAACGAGAAGATTTTACCTTTATTTCGGGAAGGCAAGACTGTCTTTGTTTGTGCTCATGGAAACTCGCTCAGAGCTATCGTGATGAATGTTCTGGGTCTTACCAAAGAGCAGATCTTAAATTTTGAAATTGCCCCGTCTGAGCTTGTTATTTTATCAGAAGATAGCGGTAGATGGATTAGGGAATAAGCAGATGGATGAAATTTATCTAGATAATCATAGTTCTACCAGACCAGATAGTTCTATTCTCGATCAAATGAGGATGATGCAGCAAGAATATTGGCCGGCATCCTCTTCTCCTTATCGATCAGGTCAACAAGCCTCTTTGCCACTGATTTCTGCCATTGGCAAGTTGTACGATTTATTGGGCGCTGAAGAAAATGATGGTTTTTATTTTAGTCCCAGCGGGGCGGAAGCGATTTCTCAAGTTTTTTTCTCCACATACCTGTCACGTGTTAAAGAGACAGGACGTACCCATTTCCTTTCTACAGATCTAGATGAAGCCCCTTTTTTACTTTCTTTAAAAAGAATGGAACAGTTTGGTTGTACAGGTAAAACATTACCGGTTAACCATTTTGGTCAGCTGACCAAGGAAATTTTAGAAGAAAGCCTTCGGCCACGCTCTGCTCTTTTAGCGTTTTCATGGGCCAATGGATTAACAGGAGTTATTCATCCTTTAGAGGATATTGCCAAAGCTTGTCGGAGCAAAGATATTTTACTTCACGTGGACGTATCCAACATGATTGGTAAGTCGTTTTTTCGTTTTCAAGATCTTGGTGTGAATTTTTTAACTTTTGATGGATCTCTCGTACATGCCCCTAGCGGTAGTGCAGGGATAATTGTTCAGGCTCATACCCCCTTTATTCCATTTAGTGTAGGGGAATCATCAGAGCCTATAGCCCCTCTTATATCTCTTATCGAAGCAGTAGAGCTTGCCTCACATAATTTTGATCATCTTTGTACGGAAACAGCAAGATTGCGTGATCGACTCGAACAAAATATTTTAGCAGCCTTACCAGATTGTGTAGCTCCTTTTAGCGCAGCAGAGCGGCTCCCTAATACCTCCGTCCTATCATTCCCTGGGGTATTTAACGAGGCTTTGCTATATTTATTAAATAGTAAAGGTGTCTCTGCAACTATAGGTGGCGGTAGATTCCAGAAGCTATCCCATATTTTACATTTATGTAAGCAGGAAAGACAGATCTGTCAGGGATCGATTAGTTTTTCTCTTTCTTATGAAACCTCTCAAGCAGAAGTTGATCGTGCCTCAGAGATTATTGTTGATTCGTTTAAGAAATTACGCTCTTATTCTCAAGGCTTAGCAAGTGAGGAAGGCTGTTTTGCATAAGAAATACCATTCCTTACCTTGGTCACGTTTTAGCAAAAAACTCTCAATGAGAATTGAAAGACCTTTGTATGCTGGGAGCTATACTCCTTCAGAGGCCGAGCAAAGGGGTATGAAGCTGGTCAAAGGTAGATCGGGGTCCTTTGTAGAAGGTCAGTTTTGCTGCCTTTATCTTTTAGTTGATGAATCAGATGGGGTTATTGCTGATGCTCGGTTTCAGATGTATGGACCTTCTGGATTAATTGGTGCGTTGGATATTGCCTGTGAAGTTCTTATTCGGAAAAATTATGAACAAGCAAAAAGAGTGACTGCTGATTTTTTAGATCAGCAGATAAGAGACCGAAAAACGAGCCCTGCTTTTCCTCCCGAAACATTCGCTCATTTGAATCTAGTAGTAGATGCTATTGAGCAGGCAGCAGGGGAGTGTATTGGAATTCCTTTAGCCGATTCCTATGTTGCACCTCCGATGAATGAATTTGATATAAAAGGCTCTGAGCAAAGAATCTACCCCGGGTGGGATGAGCTAAATGTAAAGCAACAGATCTATGTGATAGAAGAGGTTATCGCATCCGATATTCGTCCCTACATTGAGTTAGATGCTGGTGGAATTGAGGTGCTTAATTTTTTACAGAATAGAGAGCTGATTATTGGATATAAAGGCTCTTGCACCTCTTGTCATTCCGCTACTGGCGCTACTTTATCTGCTATTCAGCAAATTTTACGGATGAAAGTCCATCCAGAAATTGTCGTGACACCCGACATGAGTTTTTTAGCGCAAAAGCCAGTAGACCAGGATGTAAGTGGATAACTTATCGAAAAACAATTTCTCCAGTTGATACAGAAAGCATTTCCCCTGAGCTTAGAATGAGGGTTAGTTTTCCATCAGAGGCAATAGATTGACATACACCTGTTATTTTTCTTATTCCATCGGTCCATTCCATTAATTCCCCTTTATAAGCCAAAAGAGTGTCATACATTTGATGGAAGTATATAAAACCATGTTTTTCTAACAGTTCCAAATATTGGCTGAATTCGTAAGCAATGGCCTCTAAGAGTGTGTTGATAGTCCATTCTTTACCGCTTTGCTCTAATAAGGAGGTTGCCGGTTGGTCAATCAGATTGAGTAAATCATTAGGCATGTTTACATTAATGCCAAATCCTAAAACTACACCTATAGATTCGCCAAAAGAGATTGTTTCACAAAGAATGCCTCCTACTTTTTTACCTGAAAGAAGAATATCATTAGGCCATTTGATTAGGGTAGAAAAACCTTGATTTTGCAAAATAGCGCAGCAGGCAAGACACATAACTTGTCCTAAATTACTTAAAAATGCAGCCGTTCTTGGGATCTGAAAATAGAGGGTCGCATAGATATTATACCCTTTTGGAGACAGCCATTTTCTGAAAAATCGTCCTCTACCGGCAGTTTGTTCTTGGGCCGTAATACATGTGATGTATTGAGGATCGAGCATATGCGCATTATTTTTCGTCCATGTATTCGTGGAGTCGAGCGATGCGAAATGGATGTAGTTGATGTATTTTCCTTTTAACATGCCCGCTCTGATAAAATAATGTTGCATTTCTTGTGGTGTGTGATAACACTATAATATAGACGTATAAATAATCCAAAGTTTTTTAAAGTTATGTGGAGTCATCAATATCTAAGGCTAATAGATCTAAGAACGATTCCAATTTTACTTGGTCTTATGGCTATGAGTTTACTTGTCATTTCCTCTACGACAGTTGAGGCTTTCGAGTCTGCCCAGGATGAGTCTTTTCTTACCCCTTTTGTAAAGGGGCAAATCAAATGGTTTGCCATTGGATCTGTCTTCTATCTTTTTTTTGCAGGGTTCGATTATCGGAAATTAAAGAAGTGGTCATGGTTTCTCTATTTAGGTATGGTGATTATGTTGTTGGGACTTTTTTTTACTACTCCCATTCAAAATGTACAGAGGTGGTATAGGATCCCAGGTGTTGGAATGATGTTCCAGCCTTCTGAATATGCAAAACTTATTGTAGTTATCACCCTTAGTTTGTTTCTTGAGACCAAAGCCTATGCTATAAGAACCAGTCGAGTCACCTGGCAGGCTATAATTATTATTTTGATTCCTTTTTTATTAATTTTAAAACAGCCAGATCTTGGGACCGCTCTTGTTCTTTATCCCATTGCTCTTGTGATGTTTTACTTTGGTGGGATCAAAAGAAAAGTAATTACTATTATGTCAATAATAGCTCTTTCTGGACTTTTTTTTGTGAGTCTAATGTTTACTGGTGTATTATCTCATGAAGAGATGCGACCCTATGTTACCAAGGTAATTAAAGATTATCAGTTTGAGCGTTTAAACCCCAATACCTACCACCAGCAAGCTTCTCAAACAGCAATCGCCCTCGGTGGAATTAGTGGAAGTGGATGGCGAAAAAGTGAGTTTTCCGGCAGGCAGTGGCTTCCAGCTGCGCATACGGACTCTGTATTTGCAGCCTATAGTGAAGATTTTGGTTTAATAGGCGTATTTATAATGCTCTTGTTATTTTTCGGTTTAATTTATTTTAGTTTTCAGGTAACTGCTGTAGCTAAGGACCCCTTTGGCCGGCTATTGTCCGCTGGGATTACTGTATATCTTGCCATGCATATAATTGTGAATATCGGCATGATGTGTGGGTTTTTGCCGATTACTGGGGTTCCTTTAGTGATGATTACCTACGGGGGGTCTTCTGTGCTTTCTACCATGACAGCACTTGGAATTTTACAAAGTATTTATAGTAGAAGGTTTATGTTTTAATGAGTGATCACACTTTTATTTTGACTCCAAGTCAATGGCTCGGTGAAGGCAAGATTATTTTAAATATGGTGCAAGAAGAGCTATCTTTTTTTACCAGATGGAATGTTGCAACAAAAGATTCTACGGGGCTCATTGAATGTGTCCAAGAGATCCAAGTGAAGGGTCTTTCAGACATTATGATGAATCAGTTTATCTTTACGAGCTTTACACCAACTGGATTTTCTGTTGAATTAGAAAATCAAGCCCTTGGTAAAGTAATTGGAGGTGGGGTTATCAACGATAAGGTGATCGGCTGGGAGTTTAGGATGCCTGATTTGGGTTTTGAGGGTTTTGAATTTTATGAGAAGCAGCCAGATGATAGCTATTTAATGCATGCTGAATACGCTACAACCGATCAATTTCGAACCCTGATTAAAGGCAGAGTTTGGAAACCCACACCACCCGCTAAAAAAGCTCTGGAGACGTATGAATAAATGGCTTTGTCTTGTACTTCTCTCTTTTCTTTGCGGATGTTTTTCAAGGAATGCTTATCTTACGCAGGATCGGTATAATCAAGTAGAAATCGGCCAGCCTATCTCAACACTGATTCAGCAGGCAGGTCAGCCTTATTCTATCCATAAAAATAAATCGGGCGAGCAGGAGTATGAGTACATAGAGCTCTTCTCTACTGGTAATAGGCTTGTATATGAGAATCACTATATTTTTGTTGTAAAAGACGGACAGATTATAGAGAAAAAAATGAGACAGAAACAAGAGCCTCCCTATGATTTGATTTATCAAGATGATCCGAATCATCACTATTATCCGTGATTTGGAAAAGCGAGATTTCGTTCTGTTAAGGAGGAAAGGTATTCGTTTTTATTTTCTGTTACGCATATTTTTTATCTATAGAAAGGTTAGAACCAATGAGGTTCTCTAATTGATAATCCGGCGTATATCTCAAAAAGAGCAAGCTTTTGATCTTGCAATTTTCTTTTGCATTATTGATAAACGTTCTTGTAAATTCTATTTTTTAGTCAAGCTAAATAATGAATACATCGGGACCTTACCGAATCGAGTCTTTCGGTCGTTAGCATAATTATTAGGTAAATGGAAAACCCATGCACATTGTGGGGATTGTCGGTTAGTTATGAAAAATGGAACTACGTAACGAGATTGAAATCGTGGAGGGACTACTTCAAAAGTCAGTCCCATCGCAGATCTTTCACGAACTGCCCACCCTACAACGTTAGCACTTTTTATTTTGTTAAAAGAAGGTGTCGCTACGTATTCAATGGCTAATTCTTTATCAAGGACAAAACATGCCATATAAGGGTTTGGGGGATTCACAAAAATAAGATCATTCCATTCAATAAAGGGTTGTGTCAGAACATTAATCTGTTTCTGATGATCAGTATTCACAAATGTACCGGTTTTATTTTGATATTCAACGCGTAAGAAAGACGGCAAAAGGCCTTCATTTCTTAGTAGCTTTCGATATTCTAAAAAATACACAAAATTCATGAAGTTAAAGGCTATGTCATCTTCAAGATAAATAAAATGAGAGTAAATGCTATTATTATTTAGAAACTCATTAGTTATAATTTCTTTATGGCACCAAGTGAGATCGAACGGGTCTTGAAGATTTGGATATGAACGAATAGAGATATTCCGACCTTCTACTCCATCTGGGAGAATCTGACGGTATAAGTTTTCAAGATCTTTCAGTTCATTTTCTTTAATTGTATTCGTAATTAAAATAATCTGAATTTTT
>CAMCLJ010000022.1 GCA_945875745.1 Chlamydia trachomatis | reverse complement strand
TTTTATCAACGCTATGATGTTGGGGGTCTAACCGTTCAGTTGCCGTCACATTCAGCAAACTTTCTAATGAAGTTACTGAGGCGATAAGCAGACCAAAAAGATAGACTTTGGGGTTTTGTAGTTCGTCCCAATTAGGGCTTGCCAGTGATTGAAAAGCATTTTTTAGGTTTTCATATTGAGGTAGGTTGACCAGATTTGGACCAATTTGAGCGTATGGAGACTCTTTTAGAATGAGCCACTCATTGATAAGGGTTCCCAATATAATCACAACGATTGGCATTGGAATAAATTTTAACCATGGTTTTTGAGTTTTGTCAAATGATAATAGAATGATTAAGGCCAAGCTTGATAAAATAGCCGGACCGGGATTAATGGTAAAAGAAAAGTTGATTGCTGGATGTACACCTAATCCTTCTGTTGAATCGATCAACAGAAGGTCTAAATTGGCTAAATTTTGAGAGAGTGAAAAGGCTAGGGGTAATTGCTTGATGATTAATAAAATACCTATGGCAGATAGCATTCCCTGGATGACACTACTTGGAATATAATCGGCAAAAAAACCATATTTTTTTGTTCCCATATAAACCTGAAGCAGCCCAGAAATAAAAATAGCTGTAAGTATACTAGGGTAGTGATGAAGTTGAGAGATAGCACTTATCATCACGGCGATAATCGCGGCTGAAGGGCCGCTGACACTGAGTTGTGAACGACTAAATATTCCTACCACTACCCCCCCACAGATCCCGCTAACAATCCCTGAATAGATAGGGGCACCACAAGCAAGAGCCACACCTAGACATAAAGGGATTGCAACGAGAAATACGACGATTCCAGCGATAAAGTCATATTTTAGAAGGTGCCGACAATACGTGGAAAGATGTTTTAAATATGCAGTATTCAAGTATTAGCCTCACCTTAATATGAAATATTAATCTCATCTTAAAGCACATTTTTCTTTTTTTTGTTAATAATTTTTTTCAGAAATTAACAGAACTAACGAATTACAGCTGCATGAGAAAGGAAGTCGGGCCTCTTGAATAACACCCGCTTGGGAATATATCATATCTGATATGGCCACTGAAATTCTGGAAAATCTAATGAGCTTCTTTCTTTAATCGGAGGTATTCGAAGATTTGAGAATTAAATGGGATGAAAAGGTAATTCTGACGAAAATAGGGTTGTAAATAAGAAATATATATTATTAGTGAGTCCTTAGAAATTGAAGATTTCCTTTCTAAGGACTCACTATTTTTTATAAACGTGCTAGAATGGTCTTTTCGAGTTTTCCAGCGTCTTTTGCAAAATTGCGAATTCCTTCATATAATTTTTCAGTTGCCATCGGATCCTCACAAAGCATCCAACGGAACTTTTTTTCATCAAGTTCGATTTTTTCAATCGGTAGTGCCTTTGCCTTTTCACTATTTAGCTTTTGAGGCACAGGACCTTCTAATTTCTGCAGCTCAGCTAGTAATTTAGGGGCAATCGTTAATAAATCACATCCGGCTAGCTCTAAAATTTCATCTGTATTTCTAAAGCTTGCACCCATGATCTGTGTTTTAATATTATGTTTTTTATAGTAGTTATAGATTTGAGTTACAGATACGACTCCAGGATCTTGTGTAGGGGGATAACTGTCTTTTCCTTCAGCTTTTTTATACCAATCTAAAATCCTGCCTACAAAAGGTGAAATTAGGGTAGCTTTTGCTTGAGCGCAGCCAATAGCTTGGGCCATGCCAAACATTAAGGTCATATTGCAGTGGATTCCTTCTTTCTCTAGTCTTTCTGCTGTAACAATACCTTCCCAAGTAGAGGCGAGTTTGATTAAGATCCTCTCTTTAGGAATGCCAGCTGCTTTGTAGAGTTCGATGAACCGTTTAGCTCGTTTATAGCTGTTTTCAACATCAAAGGCGAGGTTTGCAGCAACTTCTGTCGACACCCTTCCCGGCACAATTTTTAAGATCTCGAGTCCAAAGTTTACAAAAATCTTGTCCATAATCAGATTTTTTTCTTCTTCTTTGGTAAGACTTTGTTTTTTACCGTAACTGATGGCTTCATCAATTAAATGTTGATACTCAGGCAAGGATGCTGCTGCTAGAATAAGGGATGGATTCGTTGTAGCATCGGTGGGGTGAAATTTTTTTAATTCTTCAAATTCGCCTGTATCGGCAACAATAGTAGTCAGGCTTTTCAGTTGGTCTAATTTACTCATATTAAGAGTCCTTGTTTCGATTTCTAATCTATATTTACCATGATTGCTTGTTATTAGAAAGAATGAAAATACCGAGTTTATTAACGGGGTGGTCTTTCCCTGATTATGGGTATATTTTTGTGTGCAATGGATTGTTAATATGGAAATTAAATCTACCAGGTTGTTGTAGAACTCGATATTTTTTTGCAAATGAATCAGGCCTTACTTGTATTGAGTAGCCTGATGTAGAGATTGTAAGTGTTTTATTTTCTAACATAGAAGCAATTAGATAATCTTTAGCATCATCGGGCAGTTTTACCCGTTGACCCCCTTGGTGACGGGCTCCAATAAAAGATTTTGTCTGCTTTCCATCACTGAAAGAAATCAAGGCTTGTTTTGGGTCTTTTTCGTATGGTCGTATTTGGTGGGAGTGGACGGAGAGGTAGAGATGACAAGAATCTTCTAAAGATAAGAAATCAATGTCAATCCCATTTAAAGTATCAGTATTTTGGTAGGAAAGCTTGCATGAACTAAATTCTGTAGTTCCCGTTTGAATCGATGCAACCGACCATGGTGCTGATTTTGAGCATCCGATAAGAAGGGCTGAGATACCAACAGCCCCAATAACTATTTTTTTTGCGTTACGATTTATGGTGATGGCCGTTGTTGTTAGATACCAGACACAGGGCTAGCACAGCAACAACTACTGCGGTGATCGCAAGTCCAATATTGATCCACATTTGTTTTCGGGCTTTGTTTTCGTTTTCATTATTTTTTTTCTTAACATCTGTTCCTTCCGGTGTCGCATAGTCATCATCTACTGTTTCAGTTTCTATGGAAGATGTAATAATTTCGGTAGAATCAGAAGAAATAGTGGTGTTGTTCTCTGTGACTTGTTGTTGAACTTCTTCGCTAATATCGGCTTTTCCAGGAATAGACGCAATGGTGAAGGTCACTAATGTTAGATAAGAAATGAAACGTTTATTCACAATGTACTCCTTTTTGAGAGAGATAATAGCTAGGGTTGGGTAATTTTGTCTATCCGTCTTTTGCTGTTATTAGACTGTTGACCCGTGTTTTTAGCATTTTAAGGATTTGTAGACGCCAGTAGCTACCCATCTCATGATGATCTTTATCTAAAAATTGATAGAGGGTTGTCCAAAGGTGGTTTAATGCATCGGGATCGTGGTTTTTCTGATTAAGCGTGCTAATTTCTTTTTCAAAAGTCTCTAAATAAATAGATAGCTCCTTTCGTTTTTCTGTTGGATGAACCATTGAAGTGAGGTCTTCTGTTATAGCGAAAGAGCTGAATGCGTTCTTAAACTGCCCATGGAAGAAGGGGAAATCTGCTTTTGATGCCGAGGCTGTTAGGATATAGGCTTTTTTGTTAGACATCATGATGAGTTGGAGCATTCTCACTGGACCCCATTTAGATTCCGTGTCGATTGCAGTAAGCTGCCCTTTACCTGTTTTTGTTAAGAATTGTCCGAGTTCTCTCCACCTAGTTTTCGTGTCTGATTGATGCAAAGCTTTTGCGTGTCTTAGGTATTCTTTAAGAGTAAGGTCGGTATTTTCTATCGCAAGGTTGATGGATGGTAGAAATCCTGTAGATGATCTATTCACATAGGCAGCCAATACCCTAGGTGATAAGAGGCTTTCATCAACAGCGTTCCATTTTGTTGGAGGTATAAAGGTGGCGTAAATGATCGACTTATTTTGAGTGGCATTGGCCTGAGATTCTTGTTTGATATGAGAAAAAGAAATAGATGGGACCGAGACGAGCCACATCAAGATGAGGATCGTTACTACTCTAGTGGTTGTGTGCATTACAGCCAGACCCTGAGTCATGAGCACTTGAGCTTTGATGGAGTACAGAAGCTAAAATGGCTACACCCGCTGCCACACCTACTCCCCATCCGAGCATCGACAAACTAAGAGATGTAAAGGCTCCATCTTGAGATGCTGCAGCTGGCCTATAGAGTTCATCTGTCTGATCAGCCATGATTTGGATGTCCTGTTCAGCTTCTAAAGTCGCCGCCATCATAGAGATGCAAAGTATACCGGTTAGGAGCTTGCTCATAGGGTAGTCCTTCTGTATATTGAAATTTTAAATATTGTTTTATTTATTGCACATACAGATACTTTCCGGCAATTGCCTTTTTCCATCGTATGATATGTTGGAATGTATAGGTTTGCTTTGTTTCTATATCCTAAGCATCTAGGATATATCTTGGTTCTTCATGTTAAATCTGATCGTTGTATTGAGTTTTCGGTTGCAAATACATTGGGATCTTGATTATATAAATTTTTTAGGGTGTGAGCTGTTTGTACTTAGCCATAAATTGGTTATTTGCATTTTTCCTGCTCTCTGGGTAAAAATGGATTGAAAAATAACCGTGCATCCTCAATAACTATCCCTAAAATAAATGGATTGGGAGCTTTATGAAAGGTTTAGAGTCTGGTAAAGATAAAGTGAAAAAGATCTGCGAAGTTCTAAAAAAAGAAACTATTGAGCCTGCTCAGAGAGAGGCCAAAGAGATGCTAGAGGAAGCTGAGTCTCGGGCAAACGCGATTATTTTTGAAGCTCATGAGCAAGCAAGAATTATTGAGCAAGAAGCAAAAAAGGAAATCGAAAAAGAGCGCAACGTGTTTCAATCTTCTTTAAACCAGGCTTGTAAGCAGACTTTGGAATATTTAAAACAAGAAATTGAAAATAATTTATTTCATAAAGAGCTCGCTGCAGTTATTGCAAAAAAAACCCAAGATCCTCAGGTTCTCGCTCAATTAGTTGAGGCGCTTATTATGGGAATCCAGAAGGAAGGTCTTGAAACCGATTTATCTGCCTTTGTTTCTAGTGCAGTTTCTGCAAGTGCCGTTAATAGTTTGCTAGGCCATAACATGCTGGCTCGGTTAAAAGAGCAAGCTGTTGTAATCGGTCCTATGCAAGGTGGGGTGGCAATTAAATTGCATAAAGATAATATTACACTTGATATGACTGATATAGCCTTAAAGGAGCTTGTCGCTCGCTATATTCGTAAAGATTTTCGTTCGATGATTTTTGCAACTAGTTAAACGTAATTAAAGGTTATATTCTGAATACATGGCTAATTATTACTATTTAGCATCTTTACTGCCGTCTTTAGATTTTCCTAGTTCTCCGGATATAAGCTTTGCAAGTATTACGGAGTCTCTACGCCTAAATCTTTCTGAAACCGATTTTAAAAAAATCGAGGCCCTTCGCCTTTTTATTGACATTACCAATATACGCCCTTTGCTTTTAGAGGAATCAATTGATGGTAGAGGAAATCTGTCTGAAAAAGATCTTGATGAGGCTTTGCTGATAAAAGATTTTTTACCTCAATATGTATTTGATTTTTTAGATAAACACGATACTCTCTCTGCTAAGTTGCATCATTTTTCAGAGTTAGTTGCCTTGTTTTTTGCGAGTGAGTTACCTAAGCAAAAAGGCTTTTTGCATAAGTATTTTACTTTTGAGAGGGAGTGGAGACTTGTGGTGTTAGCTCTTAGGGCTAAATCGGCCCAGCGAGATGTAATGAAAGAGCTACAGTTTGAAGATTTTTCCGATGCACTCGTAGCTGATATTTTAGCACAAAAAGATGCACCGGCCTATGATCCTCCTTTAGAATACCAAGATTTAAAAGAACAATTTCTTTCTTGTGGTCCCGATCCATGGCAGCAGCATAAAATGTTATGTACTTATCGATTTGGTAAAATTGCAGAAATGGTCGGTGGGGGACAGTTTTCTATGGACGCGATACTTGCTTATATAACCCAATTAATAATTGTCGAATATTGGAATGAGCTTGATGAGCAAAGAGGTAGGGTCATCTTGGACACATTTAAATCAACTTAAGAAGCGCGAAACCCATTTAAGGTTAGGACAATGAAAGATCAGTCTAGTTATCATCAGAAAAAGAATGCTGCAGGGAAAGTCTTACGTGCTTTTGGAAACCTGCTGCAAGTAGAATTTGAAGGCAGTATTCGTCAGGGTGAATTGTGCATGGTGCATTTAGGCTCTGAGGTCCATTTAAAAGGTGAGGTCATTGAGATTGTAGGCAATATTGCCAAGGTACAGGTTTTTGAAGATACCCGAGGGGTAAGCTTAGGTACTGAAGTCACATTTGAAACTCACTTGCTAGAAGCAGAATTGGGTCCTGGCTTGCTTGGATTAATCGTCGATGGACTCCAAAATCCTTTAGAAAATGTCGCGAAGGTAACAGGCTTGTTTTTGCAAAGAGGTGTTTATCTTCAGCCTTTAGATAGAAAAGTTCGTTGGGATTATATTCCGACCGCTAAAGTTGGGGACCGTGTCCAGAGGGGTGATTTTCTAGGGTATACAATGGAAGGTCGTTTTCACCACCAGATCATGGTACCTTTTTCCATATTTAATGAACTCACATTGAGTTGGGTAATTAAGCCAGGCTCTTATAATATTGATACCGTTGTAGCTAAGGGGGTCGATGAAGCTGGCCAGGAACACTCTTTTACTATGGTTCAAAAGTGGCCGGTAAAAATTCCTTTAATGGAAGGGGAGAAAACCAAAGCTACAAAGATGATGGATATCGGTATGCGCATCTTTGATACGCAGTTTCCTGTACTTAAAGGGGGAACATTCTGTTCACCAGGTCCTTTTGGAGCCGGTAAAACGGTCCTTCAACACCATTTATCGAAATATTCATCAGTAGATGTGGTGGTTGTGGTTGCTTGTGGAGAAAGAGCCGGTGAGGTAGTTGAGGTGTTAAGAACCTTCCCACATCTGATAGATCCTCACACCAATGAATCTTTAATGAATAGAACAGTCATGATCTGTAATACCTCATCGATGCCGGTAGCTGCAAGAGAGGCCTCTATTTATATGGGAGCTACAATTGCTGAATACTACAGACAGATGGGTTTAGATGTTTTATTGCTCGCCGATTCTACTTCCCGTTGGGCTCAAGCTATGCGTGAGATGTCGGGACGCTTAGAAGAGATCCCTGGTGAAGAGGCATTTCCTGCTTATTTAGCATCTCGAATTGCCGCATTTTACGAAAGGGCCGGGGTTATTCAACTCCGCAATGGGGGAGTGGGTTCGATGACTATTGGCGGTACAGTATCTCCTGCCGGTGGTAACTTTGAAGAGCCCGTTACTCAGGCCACTCTTTCAGTAGTCGGCGCTTTCCATGGTCTATCCAGAGCTCGATCAGATGCTCGTCGATATCCTGCTATTGATCCTTTAATTTCGTGGAGTAAATATATTGATGCAGTAGCTGCTGATTTAGAAAAAGATGTCCCTGGCTGGGGTGTTATGACAAAAAGGGCTTCTAAAATGCTCCGCCTAGGAGATGATATCGGTAAGCGAATGGAGGTGGTGGGAGAAGAAGGTGTGTCTCTTGAAGATATGATGGTATATTTAAAATCCGAGCTTTATGAGTTTGCCTATCTCCAGCAGAACGCCTTTGATAAGGAAGATGCTTACTGCCCTCTTGAAAGACAAAAAGCCCTCTTTTCTTTAATTTACAGTGTTTTTGAAGCTCCGTTTAAGTTTGCAACGCACGATGAAGCAAGAAGCTTTTTTATTGAATTGCAGAATGAAATTAAGAATATGAACTTTATGCCTTATAAATCAGCTAGATACAATCAGGCAATGAGTAGTGTTGATCAAAAAGTTAAAAAAGCCTCAAAAAATGATCAAGAATTGCACGTGAGGATGGGTAAATGAAAAAAGTTTATGATCGAATTGTAGATATGCGTGGTAATCTGATCACTGTGATTGCACGTAATGTGTCTTTAGGAGAACTTGCAACCATCCACAAGCAAGATGGAAGGATTATATACGCCTCTGTTCTGCGTATTGAAGGGGATAAGGTTACCTTACAAGCTTTTGAAAATACTCGAGGCATTTCTACTAGCGATAAAGTCAGTTTTTTAGGGCATGAAATGCAGGCGATTTGTGGTGATGCTTTGCTTGGTCGTCGGCTAAATGGAGCAGGCCAGCCAATTGACAATGGCCCGGCTGTTCGAGGAGAAACCGTTGAGATCGGCTCTCCCTCTTTTAATCCGGTTCGTAGGGTTGTCCCAAGAGATTTAGTTCGTACCAACATTCCTATGATCGATGTGTTTAATTGCTTGGTAAAGTCACAGAAAATCCCTATCTTTTCTATTGCAGGGGAGCCTTATAATGCTTTACTTATGCGTATTGCTAATCAAACGAACGCCGATATTGTGATTATCGGTGGGATGGGACTGAGATTTGATGATTATCAAGCCTTTATTGATAACGCAGAAAGCTCTGGATCCTTAGATAAGACGATTATGTTTATTCATAAAGCAACTGATCCGGCCGTGGAATGCATGCTGGTTCCGGATATGGCCCTTGCTTGCGCTGAGCGGTTTGCGGTTCAAGATAAAAATGTTCTTGTACTGCTCACTGATATGACTGCTTTTGCTGACGCAATGAAAGAGATTATGATCACGATGGACCAGATTCCTTCGAATAGAGGTTATCCCGGTTCGTTGTACTCGGATTTGGCTTCCCGTTATGAAAAAGCAGTCGATATTGATGGCAGTGGTTCAATCACAATCATTTCTGTCACAACTATGCCAGGTGGTGATGTCACCCATCCTGTTCCAGATAATACTGGCTATATTACAGAGGGGCAGTTTTATTTGCATGGAGGGCGTATCGATCCGTTTGGCTCTTTATCCCGTTTAAAGCAACAGGTAATTGGTAAGGTAACTCGAGAAGATCATGGAGATGTGGCCAATACTCAGATCCGTTTATATGCCGATTCTAAAAAAGCAAAAGAAAGAAAGAGTATGGGCTTTCGCCTTTCTAAATGGGATGAAAAACTGCTGCATTATGGAACTCTTTTTGAAGACAGGATGATGAATCTACAGGTGAATTATTCTTTAGAAGAGGCCCTGGATCTTGGATGGAAAACTCTTGCTGAATGTTTTGATCGTCATGAAGTGGGAATTAAGGAATCGCTTGTTGATAAATATTGGCCCCTTAGTGTGTAACTTCTTCAAAGTAGGATTATGACCCAGATAAAGTTAACTAAAACAGAATTGCGTCTTCAACAGGTAAAGCTTGCAGAGTTGCAAAAGTATTTACCTACTCTGCAGCTTAAGAAAGCTATGCTCCAGGCAGAAGTTACCGATTGTCAGCAGCAGATCGATCAAGTCCGTAAGGAGTTCCATCACCAAGAAGATATCATAGGACGTTTTAGCTCTTTATTTTCTGATCGTTCAATGAAGGAATTTTTTGCTGCTTTGCATATTGCAGAGTTGCATAAAAAATATGAGAATATTGCGGGTGTTGATATTCCTGTTTTTGAAAGCATCAGCTTTGCTCCTGCCACCTACATGCTATTTGATACTCCTATTTGGTATGAAACTGCGATGAGTGCTTTGAGGAAGCTCATTACAATCAGAGAAGTTGAAAAGATTGCGCACGAAAAAAAACAGGCACTGGAAAAAGAATTAAGAGAGGTGTCGATTCGAGTCAACCTCTTTGAAAAAATTATGATTCCAAGAGCTCAAAGTAATATTAAAAAGATTAAGATATTCCTAGGCGATCAGCAGCTGGCAGCTGTTTCTCAGGCTAAAGTTGCAAAAAAGAAAATAGATTTAAGAAATCATGAGTTAGAAGGTGCAAGCAGCCTATGATCATAGATGTCCGCAAGTATGTAGTATTAGGTACGCAAGAAGATCTCGATCTTTTTTTTGAAAGAGCTCAGCAAAATGGATTCATGGAATTTATTTCTGCTGCAAGTAAAAAAAATGCAGAGCTTCCTGCCGATGCCCATGATTTATTTGTTGCTTTAAAGATTTTGCGTAAACTGCCACTTCGTAAAAAATATGAAGGGCTCTGGGAGCTGTCTTACGCCAGTCATATAGCTAAAAGAATCATAGAATTACGTGATGAAATTGAAAAGTTAGAGGAAGAGAAACGACTCACCGATGCGGAAATGCACAGGGTGGCTCCTTTCGGAGATTTTTCGATCCAAGATATCGATTTTATCCGGCAAGAAGGAAAAAGAGTTATTCAATTCTTTTGTGTAAAAACCGATAAGCAGCGCGCCTTAGTCTGTGGTAATGAATTGATCTATGTGGGCACAGAGTATGATTTAGATTATTTTATCGGTATCAATCCTGAGCCGCGTTCCTATACAGGTATGATAGAAATGAGGATAGATCGTTCTGAGCCGGAATTAAAGACTCATTTACTCTATATCAATGAAGCAATTCATAACTTGGAAGTCGAGTTAAAAAGTTATGCGGGTCATAAAGAGTTTCTGTATCAAGCTCTATTAGAGCAGATGAATACCCATAACCTTACTCAAGCTAAACAAGAGGTAGCGACACCCCTGCCTTCCTCATCGATTTTTTCTATCGAAGCTTGGGTTCCTCGGTCGAAAGAAAGTTTGATACCTATTTTATTAGAGGGGTTATCAGTTCATTGTGAAAGGATTAAAAGAGAAGAACAAGATCAGCTGCCGACCTATCTTGAAAATAAAGGGGTCAACTTAATTGGGGAAGATCTGGTTAAGATTTATGATGTGCCAGCAACAACAGACAAAGATCCATCCGGCTGGGTTTTTTGGTCTTTTGCCCTATTCTTTGCGATGATTGTATCAGATGGTGGGTACGGCTTATTGTATCTAGGACTTGCTCTATACATGAAATATAAAGTCAAAAACCTTAAGGGACAGGTTAGGCGCTTTATTAAGCTAGCTATTATCCTCTCTTCATTTGTTGTGGTCTGGGGTGTTTTGACTTCATCTTTCTTTGGTCTTCGAATAGATAGGCACAGCTTCTTAGGGCGCCTTTCACCGATGCAATATATGACTGAGCGTAAAGCACAATACCATCTGGATAAAAAAGATGACGTCTATGATTTTTGGCTTAAAGAGTTTCCCACTTTAAAAACAGCCACGACAGGGGACGAGTTTATTGCGACTGCTGCTACCTTAAAAAATGGGATTAAAACCTACGAGGCATCGGATGATTTTGCAGATAGCATCTTATTAGAGTTTTCTTTAATTATCGGTGTTATCCATTTAAGTGGTTCTTTTTTAAGGTATCTCAGAAGAAATTGGGCAGGCCTTGGTTGGATTGCGTTTATGATCGGAGCTTATTTATTTTTCCCTATAAAACTGAGCGCTATCTCTATTGTACAATTTATGGGTTGGATAGAAGCTAGTACCGCAGGTGCGTTCGGAATTCAACTTCTGTACACAGGAATCGGTGTTGCAGTCGTTTTGGCTTTGATTCAAAAAAGATGGAAGGGGATATCTGAAATTTTAAATATGATTCAGGTTTTTGCCGATGTCCTATCGTATTTACGTCTTTATGCTCTTGCTTTAGCTGGAATGATTATGGCGACTACATTTAATGATATGGGGATGACAGTTGGTCTTTTAGGTGGATTTATTGTAATTCTTGCAGGACATGCAGTGAATATATTACTCGGTATTATGGCAGGTGTAATTCATGGTCTTCGTTTAAACTTTATAGAGTGGTATCACTTTTCGTTTGATGGAGGAGGCCGCTTGTTTAAACCCCTTAAACTATTAAAATCTGAAGAAGAATAAAAAGGAGAAAAAATATGGATTATAGCATGGTTGGCCCAGCTTTGGTCTTAGGCCTGGGTTGTATAGGTAGCTCAATTGGCTGTGGAATTGGTGGTATGGCATCTCATGCTGTTATGAGTAGAGTAGAAGAGAACCACGGACAGTTTATCGGTATGTCTGCTGTAGCCTCATCACAGTCGATTTACGGGTTTGTATTAATGATTTTGATGAAGTCGAGTATCCAATCTGGATCGTTATCTCCGCTCGGAGGTATCGGTATCGGTTTATCTGTGGGTTTTGCCCTGCTGTTTTCTTCTGTGTATCAAGGGATGTGTGCTGCCTCTGCGATCCAGGCATCAGCAAAGCAACCAGCAATCATTGGTAAATGTTTTGCAGCTCTTGGAATTGTAGAGTCCTTTTCGTTATTTGCCTTTGTATTTGCTCTATTGCTCATATAGCATTTTCAAAAAAAGCACGAAAACTCTAATCCCATCATATAGATACCCCCCAATAAGCCCTTTTTTCTATAAGAGATAAAGGGTCTATTGGGGGTGTTTTTATAAAAAATACATATCACCTAAAAATAATAACCCTGTTGTGCGCATACTTCTAGGCCTTGTAGTTAATCTATGGGATTTTACTTACTTACTTGTCAGCGGGTTGACCTTGCCCCATTCTTTATTCCAGTATTAGTTAGAGTTCCGTTGATTCAAACACCGGCTTACCTCTATTCACCAACTTGTAGTTAGAGTTGAATTGATCTAAAAGATTATCTAGAGATAGGAAAACGAGGTTTGCTAGATCTTTTTTTGTTGACCCTTTAAGAAAGCAATTCGAAGACCAAACATAAGGACTACATAATTCTTTTGTTTTTACAATCTCTGTCTCTGTATATAAATTTAAAGAAGCTCTAACAAATCCAGTCTCATTACCTGAGATGTCTTGTAGATTACTTATCTGATATATAAGCGTTGCACCGGTTTTAAAAATGCTTAAATCGATCGCCTCTCCCTTATCAGTTTGAATCAGCATTCGTGTTTTATTGACTTGTCCGTAAGAACTCAGTTTTTTCTCTACAAGTGCAAAGATAGTATCAGCCATTATTTTATCTTCTGCGGGGCACCTGAGAAAAAACAAAAAGTTCGTTAACCCCTTGAGAGGATTATCAATATCAGGAGAGCGTCGATCCTGGATGTAAATATCAGGATCCGCTTGATTTGCAATAATGCAATAGTGTGGCTCTTTTTTAATTAGTGCATTATTTTTTTCTTCAGCAGAAAGAAGAAAAAAAAGCGCAACAGGCAATATATAAAGAGTCGTTTTCAAGAAACCTATTTTCATGCATTTTTCCTTATTTAATCCCATGCTGGATCGGGTGGAATTTTAAATAGTTTCCATTTTTCATTCCAAAGCTGCCATTTATTAACAATAGGTTGAAGGCAGGCTTTCCAAATGCCTCCAGCCCTGCAACAATGTATGGCTCTTTGTTCTAAGTCTTTAATTAGTATTCGCAAGGTTACCTGCACGGCGGGTTTAGGTATGAAGGAAATCAACTCGTAACACTTGTCAGCAGTTGATGTAGCGAATTTAATACAATCTCCAATAGAAACATGGTCCGGTCCAAGAATTGGTTTATTTGCATAAATATGAGAGGGTATGGCCTTAAGGGCTGAATGAGGCGGGTGTTCTTGAATGCAGGGGCATGTATATGAAGATAGAATAGATTTTAAAGATTCAGCTGCTAAATAAAACTCCTCAATCATATCCTCAGATCCATAAACGATTGCTAACCCAAATAAAGCCCGAAAGTGAAGAGGTTGCTTTATTTCTTGATGGCATAGATCAGCAAAAGCATATCCTTGCTTAAAATCATCATAAGCTAATGAATTTTGTCCGCAAAGAAGGTAACTTTCACCTCTTGAAAGATATATCTCAGATAAAAACTCAGGATCGTTTGAAGGGGGATCTAAAATTTGAGATGTTTCGAATTTAATAACTTGATCCAAGGAATGGAAATCAGGATAGAGATTTTCTCCTTTACAAGGAGTGAACCCAGTAAATAAAAGAAGAAAGCTTAGAAAGAACAAAGATTTCATATGTGCAGAGCCTCATAAACTGCGTGTCGGCATTTTATGTCGCATAAAAAATTATTGAAATTTTAAAGAACTATAAGAATTAAAGTCTAGCACTTTGATTTGTCTATAAGGCCAACGTATAAATGCCTTATTTTTACATTCGGAGTTATCGAATATTTTTTTACTCATGCTGGCCTGCTCCCAATAAATAGGCCCATTATGAAAACGTTATTGGTAGCCTGAAGAGGTTCAAAATCATATCCGATCGGTATAAAAACGGAGGTAAAAGATTTTCTCTACGCTTTAACTTAATCGCTGGGATCTACAATTGGGAGTTGGCGAAATGAATTTCGAAAGAAGTTTATTACTTTTTACCAATGTTATAAGGCTTGAAGTATATATAGAGCAGTAAAAAATATTATTTCTTCTTTAATGGACCTACAAACCCAAGCCCCTTTATAAGGCCTGGGTTCTAACGACTACAGAGACAGGAGTGCTTCGCCATTCAAGGTTACACCTGCTGCTAAAGTAGACCGAGGTAGCTGATCGATTGTTAGCGCATTAGGCCGTTGATCTACTGACTGCTTTGCCTTCAAGATCTCTGCTGCATTATCCAAGGAAACCCCCTCCTCCTCAAAGAACACATAGACATCGGATCTTTTTTCGCCTTTTCTAGGGCAGCCTCTACATCTGTAGGGTTGTTTTTAGGTTGTGACTCTCCGAATAACCATCGTTGCAGGGTACCCACTGGTTTTGCATTCTCCTGTTTCAGATAATCCTGGAAGCGTTTTTCCGCCGCTACTTCCTCTTTATCTACTAAGCACCAAGAATTTGCTAAAGGGTTAGTCTCTGCGTAAGAATTAGCGGGTAATTTACTTAAAGACTTACCTAACTGACTCAAAGTGCCTTGTGCAGAATCTGTCACTTTGGATCGGTTTTGAGTTTGTGGGGTATGTATTTGAGATGGTTGAGGATCTTCCCTCCGCGGGGGGGGGGTATGGCTTGAATCATTGATTGCACCTTGGTTGTTTTCGAATGTAAAAAAAAGTTTGTATATTAAAAAAATAGTTAATAAAATTATTCTGGAAATAACTGAAAGATTTTATATAATTATTGTATTAATCTATATTTAGCTCTATTAAACTTTTTATTTTAAGAATAATTCATGCATAATATTTTATTATTAATAGATTTACTTGATAATTTGCGTTAGATGATCATCTCAAAAAAATACCACATGTTCTTTCGAGTATCTCTTAGGCCTGTAATTTTATATCAAAAGTGGTCAAGTTAAAATTCTTGGAGAAAGCCGCTGGATTGTGTTGAGGAAAAAGTTACTAGTTATCCCCTTCCCCCCCTACGGATGACGGTGGAAGTTAGGACTTACATAGCTGAGCGATTTCCTTTAAATATTTTTTTGGAATAATCTAGGCTGTTTTCTAAGTTATTTTCTCACAAAGGTGAGGGGAAAATATGGGTATTCATTGTATTGAGAAGCAACAACTCTGTGCCAAGGAGATACTTGCAAAAATGCGCTGCATCTTTTTGAATTGCAGAGATCTGAGAGTATTAGTACTGGTTCTTGATTGCCTCATTGAAGAAAGAGATCGATAGTAAAATAAAATTAAAAGGGGTTGTTTAAACAAGGATTATTACTTCTTCCCGAAAATACAGATGTTCTAGGTTGCGATTTTTGAAGTTAGTTTCTCATACTTTGTCCTTTTAACAAGGCCCTCTTGCAAGCTTTGTTTTATTCAAGTTTACCAATGCCTTATCTAAAGTTTTCTGAAGTTATAATAAATATTTTCCAATACCTTATCCTTGATAAAAAAACTTTCAATCAGTTTTTTTTGAAAAATAAGGCATTTGCAGGTTGGCTTTATATTTTTTTAATTGGAGTAAAAACATTTTATTTTGTAAACTGGGAGGGTTTACGTATAAATTAAATAGGCGGAAGAGTTGCATGTCTTCAGAAAAAAAATTTGGATTTTTTCGTTCCCTTCTGTGGCCTGTTCATCGCTCAGAGTTAAAGAAAGTTCTCTCTATGCTCGTGCTCCTGTTTTTGCTCTGTATTTGTTACAGTGTACTAAGGAATTTAAAGGATACGATTGTATTAACAGCCAAGCACTCGGGTGCTGAGGTGATCCCTTTTTTAAAGGTATGGGGAATGCTTCCCGGTGCAATTGCAGCTACTTGGCTTTATACTAGGCTCTTTCGTTATTTTACGAGGGAGACTGTCTTTTATATTGTTCTATCCTTTTTTATCGCTTATTTCCTTTTATTTGCCTTCATCATCCATCCTAATAGTGATAAATTACATCTGGATACCTTAGGGGATTGGCTGACCGCTAATTTTCCTGTTGGTTTTAAAGGGTGCATTGCGATGATTCGGAATTGGACCTTTACTACTTTTTATATCATTTCAGAACTATGGGCTGTTGTGGTACTCAGTGTCCTTTATTGGGGGTTTGCTAATGATGTTACAGAAGTTTCTGAAGCAAAAAGAACCTATGGTATTTTAAATATAGGGTCTAACGTCGCTCCAATTCTTGGTGGAGCAGTAGGGATTTTATGCGGAAAATTTCTTCCATTAGCTGGTGCTTCCCAGGATGCCTGGGGACAGACTTTAACCAATATCGTTACGATTCTGTCACTTTTAGGGGTCTGTGCAATGTTTGTTTTTTATTGGATTAATAAAAATGTTATTAAACAAGAACCCCTCTCTTCGACAGGTTACGCTCCTCAAAAAAAGTTTAAGCTCTCCGTTCGCGATAGCATTAAATATATTGGAAAATCCCGTTATTTAACATGCCTTGCCATCATTGTTTTGGGCTATAATATATCAATTAACATCACCGATATCTTATGGAAAGAGCAGCTAAAAAGATACTTTACCGATCCCAATGAAATGCTTATCCATATGAATTCGATTACGATCGGAATCGGAATAGTAGCGACCGTCGGGGGGCTACTCTTTTCCATGATGGTCAACCGGTTGGGATGGACTTTTACCGCTATTTTAACTCCTGCTATTATGGCTATTATGGCAGTTGGTTTTTTTACTTTCTTATTTTGTGGTGATGGTCTAACAGCTATTGCTTTAACTCTTTTTGGGGCCTCTCCGTTTGCTCTCACTGTTTATTTCGGGTCCCTGCAGAATTGTTTGAGTAAAGCTGGTAAATATTCTCTCTTCGATGCGTCCAAAGAGCTGGCTTTTTTACCTCTTGATCAAGACGCAAAACTTAAAGGGAAGGCAGCTATTGATGGTTTGGGTTCCGGCATTGGTAAATCTGGTTCTTCTATCGCCTACCAGGGGTTAATTATTATGCTAGGTAGCGTGGCTCTTTCGACTCCTTATATAGCCGCTATTTTGTTTGTTGTATTGATCTCTTGGATTGGATCGGTCGTCTCTGTTGGAGGCCTTTTTAAGCGTTTAAGTGGCAATCCTGCAGAGAGCGTAGAATCTTCTTCTATTCCATCTATCTAAAAAAAGGGGATTGCCCTTTTTTTAGATGATTTTCTTAGCTTTTCTAATTCTATTGAAATTTTGCTCCTTTTCTTTTATCCATAAAAAGTAATGCTAGTTCATTGCATTATCATTTGCAGGGGGTATCTCATGAAAGCTGAAGGTGATCTAAATAATATGCGTAAGGAATCTGATAGCTTAGGAGATGTTTGGGTTTCCAAAGAGGTATATTATGGGTCTCAGACTCAGCGCTCTTTAGACAACTTCAGAATTGGAGAAGAAAAAATTCCTCTAAGGCTAATCTATGCTTTAGCGATTGTGAAAAAAGCTGCTGCCATCGTCAATTGTGAGCTGAATTTACTTAAGAAAGATAAAAAAGATATTATTGTCCGGGTTTGTGATGAAATTTTAGCAGGCACACTCGATCACCACTTTCCCCTTGTTATCTGGCAAACAGGCTCTGGTACTCAAACTAATATGAATGTCAATGAAGTCATCAGCAATCGAGCCATTGAGATATTAGGGGGAGATATGGGATCGAAAACACCCATTCATCCCAATGACGATGTAAATAAATCACAATCTTCCAATGACGTATTTCCCACTGCCATGCACATTGCAGCTGTTCTTGCGGTCCAAAAAGATTTGCTGCCTAATTTAGAGCTATTGTCCAGCGGCTTACAAAAAAAAGCTGCTGAGTTTTCCGATATTATTAAGATAGGCAGGACTCATTTAATGGATGCTACCCCTATCACGCTCGGTCAAGAGTTTTCCGGCTATGCAGCTCAATTAAAGAACGGAATCGAGGCAATTAAAAAAACATTAAAACCGGTGTATGAGCTAGCAATCGGCGGTACAGCTGTCGGTACGGGCTTAAATACTGTTGAAGGATATGACGTGCAAATGGTAGCTGTTATAGCCAAGCTAACTGGCCAAGACTTTCTTCCCGCACGCAATAAATTTGAGGCATTAGCTTGTAATGATGCAATTGTTGAGCTTAGCGGCAGCTTGAAGAGGCTCTCTGGAGCTTTCATGAAAATCGCAAATGATATCCGCTTTCTGGCTTCAGGGCCCAGGTCCGGTCTTGGTGAGATTTTTATACCAGATAATGAGCCGGGATCATCGATTATGCCTGGTAAGGTAAATCCGACTCAGAGTGAGGCTATGACGATGGTGGCAGTGCAGGTAATGGGTAATGATGTAGCTATTGGTATTGCAGGTTCACAAGGTCATTTCGAGCTCAATGTATTTAAGCCTGTTATGATCTATAATCTTTTACAGTCTATTCAGCTACTTGGTGATGTGGCAAGAAATTTCCATGACAAGTGCCTTTTAGGTATTGTTCCTAATACCAAAAGGATTCAAGAGCTTCTTAATAACTCATTAATGCTCGCTACCGCTTTAAATCCAGTCATTGGCTACGATAAAGCGGCTAAAGTTGTGCAAAAAGCATTCAAAGAGGGGACGAGTTTAAAACAGGCAGCTGTTGCGATGAACATTCTTTCAGAAGAGGAGTTTGATAGGGCTATTGATCCTTCAAAGATGCTTCATCCTTCCCGTTAATATGAATGCCTATTTTAGTA
The DNA here is from genome assembly GCA_945875745.1 of Chlamydia trachomatis. Classification (GTDB taxonomy): domain Bacteria; phylum Chlamydiota; class Chlamydiia; order Chlamydiales; family Rhabdochlamydiaceae; genus VGMB01. The sequence continues at coordinate 6,917 of CAMCLJ010000022.1, read as the reverse complement.
AGAAGAAATCTTAGTACAAGAATTGGGTGTTTTAAAAAAAGTTGCAATAAAATCCAGTAAGAGACCCCTTGAATTTCTTTTTTGATCAGCCCCTTTTCATTTTTAACAGCGTCATTTATCCAGTCCGCAAAAGGGGGTGGCATAAGGCTTGGGAGGGCATTTAAAGGGAAAAAACGGATCCCTCTTGTTTCATTTGTGATTTTTTTCACCCCACCGGTAGGTTGGCATTCAAAAAAGAAAGAGAGCTGAGTCAGTTTATTCGTAGGTAAATATTCAGCTATAGCTCTTGTAATGCTTACGGTAAACCCTGTCTCTTCTAACATTTCCCGGATAACTGCTTCTTCAGGAGTCTCGTTTGCTTCAACCCCTCCTCCTGGTAGGACCCAGACAGGGATATCTCTGCGCTGAATCAGTAAGACTTCCTTTTTATCATCGCTAAAAATAATGCCAAAAACCGCTTTTTTACTATCACAGGACATGAAAAAAACCTTTGTTAGATGTAAGTTTTTTATTCTTAAAATTGGTAAAAAGTATAAGCTATACCCTATGAAAAGACTATTTAAAAAAACTTTTTCTTATCTGTTGTGTTCTTTGCTTTTCTGTTCTTTAACAGGATGTCAAAAGTACTACCTTTCTTTGAGTAATCAAAAAATCAATGTACATAGCCTTGCCAGCACCTATGTGCATACACCTGATAAACGACAGCACAGTCCTCCCAATGGTGAGATGATAGTGGTCGATTGGAGGGTTCCTAAAGAGGTTCTTGATAAGAAACCTGTTATTGATCTGTATGTAATATATGGAGATTATACAGAGAAGCGGTTTGAATACCCAATTTATAAGCGGATGGGATACAAGACCTATAAGCTAATTAATGATGAATTTTTGTCATCGAAAGGGATCATTACCTACTGTGCTGATCTACGTTTGGATGATGGAGAGATTTACAGATCTTGGAAGCATCAATTATGGGTGAATTTAATCACTGTAGAGGACGACGAGCCTGTTATTGAGACCGAAGAATCTCTGGATCAGAGTCTTATAGAAGAGCAGCAAGACTCTTCTTTAGATAGCCTTTGATGAAGAGATAATACAAGCTCTTTTGTGCAAGCCCAACTTAAGCATGGATCAGTAATCGATATAGAGGGTTGAATCGACTCTTTATTATTACTTAGAGGTTGGTTACCTTCTTCTAAAAAACTCTCTATCATCATTCCCATGATATGATCGTTACCTTCGATGATTTGTTTTGATACGTTATTCCACACTTCGATTTGCTTTTTGTGATCCTTGTTGCTATTTCCATGTGCGCAGTCAATTAATACCCTAGGGGGTATTGCTGCTTGCATCAGCTTATTTATTGCAGATCTCACCGAATCCTTATCAAAGTTGGGTCCGCTGTTCGAGCCTCTGAGTACAATGTGAGAGAAAAAATTGCCTTTACTTTGTTTTGCCTGAAGACGGCAGTTGTCATTGAGATCTATAAAACAATGGGAGGCTCTTGCTGCGACAACCCCGTTAATTGCGTCATCAACGTTTCCTGATGTACTATTTTTAAACCCCACCGGCATATTGAGTGATGAGGCCAGCTGTCTATGAATACTAGAGGTGCATGTGCGCGCTCCGATAAATCCCCAAGAAATCAAGTCCTCTAGGTAATGGTAGGTCATAGGATCTAAAAATTCTGTAGCTAAGGGAATTCCGATCTTAGATAAATCAAGTAATAGTTTTCTTGAAAGGAGGATTCCTTGATTCATGTTATGGCTACCATCAAGGTAGGGATCGTATAAAAAACCTTTCCATCCAGTAATTGTCCTTGGCTTTTCAACATAGGCCCTCATTACTATGTAGCAGGTGGTAGAGACTTCCTGGGCAAGGGTGTGTAACCGCTGGGCATATTCTAAGGTGGCTGCAGGATCATGAATCGAACAAGGCCCTATTACTAGAGCGATCCTTCTATCATTTTTAGTGAGTATTTTTTTGATTTCCCGTCTTTGCAGCTTAATTTGATCCAGCTGTTGGGATTCTATAGGAATTTGTTTTTTAATTTCATAAGGGGTAGTCAGTATCATTAGAAATGGCTTGCCTCTATTATCAAGTTTTGAACCTATCATAGGTAAAAAAAATACGCAAGTAGATCAACAGAGTATTTTTGAGTTTTAATTATGTGAAAATGAAGTTGATACATACCGATGCTGGGTATATACTGTTTTAATTAACTAAAACCTCGGATGATGTTTTATGCATACTAGTTTAAGTGGGATCATCGATTGCTTAAATGTAATCGATACGATCCTATGGTCTCGTTGTTTAGTTTTTTTACTGATTTTAGTCGGAGCCGTTTTAACTATCCGTTTAAAAGGAATGCAGTTCACCTATCTTTTTTATTCTCTGAAACTTGCATTCACCCGTAGTGATAAAGATGCTGAAGGGGATATCAGTCAGTTTCAATCTTTAATGACGGCCCTTTCTGCAACGATCGGTATAGGTAGTATCGCAGGGGTTGCTACAGCTATTATGGCAGGTGGGCTAGGCGCTATTTTTTGGATGTGGGTCATTGCTTTAGTTGGTATGGCCACAAAATATGCAGAAGCCATACTTGCCGTGAAATTTCGTCAAGTAGATGCCAAAGGTTTTATGTGTGGCGGTCCAATGTATTATATTCAGTCGGGTCTAAATTGGCGTTTTTTAGCGGTAGCCTTTGCTATCTTTGGAGCCCTTTCTAGCTTCGTAGGTGGTAATATTATTCAAGCCAATTCCATTGCTATTGCTTTGAAAGACCTAACAGGTCTTTCACCAGTTTATTCTGGGATCTTTTTTTCTGTTCTTACAGCTTGTATTGTTTTAGGAGGAATCCAAAGCATAGGAAAAGTCAGCGCATATTTTGTACCTATTATGGCACTTCTATATGTTGTGGGTGGTATTTTTATTTTATATATCAAAGCCTCTTTGATACCTGCTTGTTTATACCAAATTATAAGCTCTGCTTTTAATGGACAGGCAGCAGTCGGTGGATTTCTCGGTGCAGGCATTATGGCAGCTATACAAATGGGAGTGGCTCGTGGGGTCTCCTCTAATGAAGCAGGTCTTGGTAGCGCCCCTATTGCCGCTGCCGCTGCAAAAACAGATGTGCCAGGGAGGCAAGCGCTTATCTCCATGACCGGCGTTTTTCTCTCTAGTATTGTAGTATGCTCTATTACAGCTCTTGTCGTAGGGGTCACTGGAGTTATAGGACAGTTTGATAAAAAAGGAGTTGTTCTCAATGGAGCAGGGCTTGTTATGGAAGCTTTTAAGACAGTCATTCCTCAAGGGGATGCAATGGTTGCAATTGGGGTGATTTTATTTGGATACTCGACAATTATCGGCTGGGCCTATTACGGAGAAAAATGCATTGAGTTTTTAGCCGGTCGCTGGATCCTTATGGTCTATAGGCTGACTTTTTGTTTAGTAGTTTTTTTGGGTGCTATCATGAGTTTTGATGTAGTCTGGCCTCTTGCTGATATTATGAATGGATTAATGGCTTTTCCCAATCTCATAGGCTTGCTTTTTCTAGTTCCTCAGGTGGTTCAGGAATCGGAAGTGTTTTTTGCTATGTTAAAACAGGAAAGATTGACTAAAAAAACATCTTTTGCCCGTTAATAAATATACCTTCTGATTTTTTTCGGATTTATATAATCTAATGATTTATTGGTTCCCTAGACTTGTATAGATGGGTTTCAATCGGGATGCTGTTTGGGCTATCAATGCTTCTTGTGCTTGTCTTTGCAGATGAGTGATACAGATCTAAAAAGGTAGGAAGAAAGGGGGTAAATGCCAATCACAGAGCCATGTTTCGTAGTATTTGATCAAGTATCTGCTTATTTTTAGAAAATCTTTTTAGCTAGTTACCCATTTATCTTAGGTTTTTCAGCGGGAATCGCTGACATTGTTATGCCTATCCTCCCTTTTTATTCTTTTTTTTTAAGACATGTGCCTTATCCGGATGCAGAAATAAGATGACTGTAATAACCGCTACAAGGGTAAGTCCTGCGAGCAATAAAAAGGCGGTGCTATATGTTCCAGTTAAATCAACTAGGTAGCCGGTAGCTAAAGGGGCGATAATTCCCGCTACAGACAGGCAGCTAGCACTAATCCCTTGGGCCGAGCCGGCCATACCCTTGGCTACATCGATATTGATACTAAAAAATACAGACTGAGGGATCATTCCAAATCCTATCCCTAAGCTGAGAAAAACAATGGCAAATTTTAAGGTAGTTGTAAAACTCAAACATAAAAAAAAGATTGCCGCAAGCATTTGTGGTATCCATATCAAATGAGCTCTTGCAACACGGGATTGTCCTGTTTTTTGGTATAGCCAATCAGAAACGATTCCACCTATTTTAACAAAAAGAGCCCCGGTAAGCCATGGTATTGTAAGATACCAGCCTATACTTTTTAAATTGATTCCGTGCTGAGATAAAAAATAGCCAGGCAGCCATAGTGTGGCAAAAAACAGCATGTAGCCAAAAGCAAAATAAGCGATATTATTTGCAATCAGTGCTGGATGTGTCAGGATAAAACGCCAATTCAATTGCTGTTTTGTGGTATGATCTGTTCGTTTTTCTACCGTATTAATAAGAGATAATTCTTGCTCACTTACAAAGGGTGAATCTTTTGGTTTGTCTCTAAAGAGATAGTACCAGATAGCGCCCCATAAGATCCCTATGGTGCTGATCGAAAAGAACATCGTTCTCCAACCGAAATCACTCACTAAATAAGAAGTAATAGGGGCGCCTATTACTGATGATAGAGGAACTGCAACAAGACCAATTGATAGGGCTGTTGCTCTTTCTTTCGGAGGAATCCAGTTACTAATCGATCGGGTCATAGCAGGAAAATGAGGCCCTTCTGTGATGCCGAGAAAAAATCTCATGGTAATAAAACTCCAAAAACCTGCTGCAAATCCAAGGAAGCCGACACAGATAGACCAAGCAATCGCTGCTAAAGGCCACATAATACGAGGACCAAATTTATCTACAAGCCAGCCACCTACACCTGTTAACATGAGATACCCTATTCCGAATGCGGACAATATCATCCCAAATTGTGTGTCAGTAAAATGAAACTCTTCCTTTAACGGTTCTATTACAAAAGAGATAGCTGAGCGATCAATGAAATTAATGAGGGTAATAAAAAAAATCAAGCTAGTAATAAGCCATCGGTAATGAGATGATCTTGTTTTTTTCATGATATCTATTTGTAGGTTTTATTAATAACCATTGGGTCACACATTGAAAATATTTTCGAAACTTCTTGCTTACTCTTGCCCTTTTTTAGTTCGATCTTCCTATACGGAAAATTCGTTGGGAAAGAATAGCCTCTTTTTAAGTCGTATTACATAGTTAGTAATCGGTATTTTTCGTCGATCTCTTCAATTTGCTTTTCCATTTGAGCTAGCTGAGAAGAGAGTTTGGCAACTACCTGCTCTGGAGCTTTTTCTATAAATTCTTGACTTGAGAGCTTTTCTTTCATCGATACCCTTTGCAAAGAGAGCTTTTCTTTTTCTTTTACAAGCCTTTGCTTTTCTTTTTCTCTCATTTCTAAAGGTAGAGGGATGATGATTTTTATTGAATCAACAAGGGTTTCAGCAGAGAAGGGGATCGAGGGAAGCTCGTTCATAAAGGTTAACGTTTCAATTTTGACAAGCGCCGTTAAAATGTTTTTATTTTCTTGGGCGCAAATCCAATTCGGATCTGAAAGAGAACCTATTATATATACATCAGAGGGGGTAGAGGGAGGCAGTTGCATTTCTGCGCGAATGTTTCTGATGGCATGAACAAGAGTGTCCATATAGCTAAATGTCATTTCAATCGAGGGGTCGATGTCTGAGGAATTAACAACAGTTGGGTAGGCTGATTGCATACAGCAGTTTGCATTGAGCGCATCTATTGCCTCCGCTGTATATACATCTATTCCTACAGCCTGTGTAATTGAAGAGAACTTATCTTTTATAAAAGAGAATAGCTCTTCTGTAATAAAAGGGGTCATTGGGTGGATTAATCTAAGGGTGGCACATAAGATAATCGTTAAAATCTTTTGCTTATTCTCTTTTTGGTCAAGATTACCGATTTTACCAGAGAGGATAGGTTTAGACAGCTCCAGATAGTAAGCGCAGAATTCTTTCCAGAAAAAGTCATAGGCTATTAAAGCCGCTTTGTCAAAGCTATAGCTGTTAAGATGCTGGTTAACCTCTTCGATGGTTTTATTAAGAAGGGATAAAATCCACTTATCGTCCAGCGTAAGTAAGGAGAGATTGAGTCCTTGTGCAAAACTTTCTTGTGTAAGACTTTCGATATTCATAAAAACAAAGCGGGAGCCATTCCATACTTTATTGGCAAAGTTTTTAAACTCTTCAAAGCGCCTTCTGTCTAAATCAATTTGCCGAGCTTGCGTTGCACTGGCACATAAGGCCATGCGCATAGCATCTGTACCGAAATCTTCAATGATTTCTAGCGGGTCGATGATATTGCCTTTGGATTTAGACATTTTTTCCCACTTATACTGAACTCCCGCTGGCAGGGGTTTGCCAAGATCGTAAGATCGCCTGTCTTCACCAGTAATGTAGGCAATAGAGCCATCTTTAGCTGTTTTCCAGTACGATTTGCCGTAAATCAAGCCATGGAGGAAGGTCTCTTTGAAAGGGGGGGCGTCTGTAAGGTACGCTCCCATAAGCACCATTCTAGCAACCCAAAAGAACAGGATGTCGTGGCCGGTAATAAGGGTAGATGTTGGATAGAATTTTTTTAGTTCATCCGAGTTTTCAGGCCATCCCATCGTGCTAAATGGCCACAGAGCGGAAGAAAACCAGGTGTCGAGCACATCTTCATCTTGCTCCCATTGATCTGGATTCAATGCTACCTTTTCAGGAATCCCATCAT
>CAMCLJ010000021.1 GCA_945875745.1 Chlamydia trachomatis | reverse complement strand
GAGCTCTTTTCGGTGAACGGTTTTCCTTTACAAGGGGATGAGGTGACCGGCCGTATATGGCTCTATGCATTAACACATCCAGAGGCAAAAGAGCAGAATCAAGCCAAAGAGGGCATGATTCTGGCCCTTGCTGACTCGTATGAACATGGATCTATGGTATGCAACCCAGGAAAGACACAGCGCCTTGCTATCCGGGTTTTACAGGGTCGTCTTGCAGGGATAAATATCGATGGATTAAAGGTGATTACCGCTGAGCAAGTGTCAGCAGAGTTCTTCCAAAATGCAACCAATCAGAAAATTGAGAAATTAGACGAGCTACTAAAGGCTGCAGAGGCGTTTGTACACGATCGGCCAGCGATTAATGCTGCGCTTAAAGAGCAGTTTCTAGAGAAGGTCTGAGAATATGCTGATCTTCAAGGTTACCGGTAAAGCCCTATGCAGGTAGCTAGATCATAGAAAATTACAGTGGAAAATAGTTGAAAAATCGGTAGCCATTCTATTTTTTCTGAAATTTTACCAGGCCAAGACTTAATTTGTATCGGTTGCAAGGTTGAATACGATCCCCTCTCATTTAGAATGAGGGGGGGATCGTTTTTGATACGAGATTGTTATTTAATAGTTCTTATTCCACTTAAGAGAAAACTTTCCTTCCTCTTGATTTTGAGTTTCGGCCTGAAAGATAAATCCATGTTTTAAATCAACCTCTACTGTTACATCGCTGCTTGTGGCACTTTGAGATAGAGAAACGGTGACCCCGTGGCTGAGGTACCATCCGATTTGCAGGGAGACCTCATCTGATCCTTCTTTGCCAACAATGGTCAGCCGATCCACACCAATACTTTTTCGAATAGCCTCTAAAAGGTCAGGGCCTCCTGTGCCAGACATCGACACAATCATATTCGCTAGTTGTATGGCTTGGACTGCAGTAATTTCGGATATATCTTTATTAAACAGAATTCTTGCAAGGATCGCACTTGTTGGCATATAAGGGATAGATTGCAGAGTCAGTGTCGGTCTTTCTAAAGCCCCTTGAATCATGACTTGAACCTGCATATCTGGTAGTTGCAGAATTCCTAAAATCTTTAAAAAAGCGCTGGACGCTTCCTTACCTGTAAAATCGATTTCTCCTTGTGTTAAACTGAATTTCTTTCCAGAAAAAGTGTAGTCGCCTTTAATAAGCCGTAATTTACCTTGCCCTGCCATATCTTTGTTATTTCCCATTAGACGAAGATCCCCTTTCCATTCGGAATTCAGCCCCCTTCCTCTTATGATCACATCATCTTTTGCGCATAGCTGTAGATCATAATTTAGGGGATAGGGTTTATCGATCAATAAGTTTGCATCTTCTAAGTGGATGGGACGGTGAATATAGGTAATCGGTAGAGTGGGCACAGTCTCTGGTAGAGATTCAGAAACACTAATAATTGCTTCAGGAACACTTATTTGGCCGGTTAAAGATGATCCCTGGGTACTACCTTCTAATACAATAGTTCCACTTAAAGTACCCTCGATCATATCGGTCTGGATAAGATCTGTATCTTTGCATTCTATATCGATTTTAAAGGGATAGTTTTTTTCAGGCACAAGATTCATAAAACCTGATGCAATAAGTGTCCCTTTATGAGCGCCACTGGCTTTAAAATCTTTAAGCTCCGTTGTCTTATCACAGGATAGAATGCAGGCCTCAATATTTTTTAGTCTGGTGCCACTTACATAGTTTTCATACACCCCATTTTGCAGAGTTACCTCACCTAAAAGAGAAGGGGATTGTAATGAGCCTGAGGCAAAAAGACGTGAAGAGATCAGCCCCTTTGCTTTTTGATTGCCTATATTAATAAAATCAAAGATCGCTTCTATATGCCCTTCTGCGATTAATTCAGCTGATATTGGCTGTTTGGATGGGATGAGTAAAGAGAAAGGGGTCAGTGTGGATTGTATCGGTAGTGATCCGGTCAAATCAATAAACTGCCCTTCATTGGCATACAGATGCCCAAATAACTGCAATGTATTTTGACAGAGGTGGGCTTGTATAGATCCCTTTGCACTAAAGTTCTCATTTTTCCCCTGCTCCGAGAGATTTGCCTCCTCCAGGATCATGTTGAAGTATCCAGACCTAGAATCTCCTTGAATATCTAACATCCCATCAAAAGAGGTAGTTCCATCAAGATAGATGCCAGGTGTTGATATCGTCAGCACGTTGAGAGGAAGATGTTCAGCTCTTGTTGTGATACGAGCGCTGAGGGGATCTATGTGGGCATCTAATAAAAATTGACTATCATCGATATAGGAAAGAAAATGATTAATCAGCAATTGATCTTTACCTTTATATATAGAAAAAGGCTTATCGATCCTGACTGTTTTTTGTAGTATGGTGCCTGTTAAAGTGTCGCATTGAATCGTTAAAGCATCCTGCTGTTTATGCCAATTACCCCTTATATCAAAAGATAAAGGCTCTTTCCAGATGCCGCTGATTGAGCATGTAAAGGGGTGGTTTTCACCATTTTCTTGGGTAATTAAATGACACTTTTGGATAAAGAGGTTTTTGCTTAAGACATTTTCTAACTCTAAGCTAAATTGAGTAGATGCTAATTCTGAAAGGTTTTTTCCTTTGACATCAACCGTTGCAAGTCCAATGAATTTATTGCCGTATCGCAGATTTTTTCCGAAAATATGACCTGATACATCAGGTAGAGGCATTAATTTTTCGATGAGTTGATTTGAACTGAGGTGCAAAGTTGCGCCAAGACTGCCATCGAGATTGACCTCCTCTGGTACTAAAGGGCGCAGTACGCGGATCGAGGGAATTGATACGACAATATCCGATTCGATATGGGGAAGATCCCAGTTATAAAAACCTTCGATATCGATCTTTCCATCTACTATATTCAGGCTAAGATTTGTTACACTCACTTGGTCTGGAGTCAGCTTTATTGATCCCTCGACCTTTGTATCAACATGGGACGCATCAACAGATCCAAAGATCCTTCCGGTCCATCCATTAGGATCATTAGCTCCCTTTATCCATAGTTTGCTTTCATAGAATGGAAAATCTTGTACTTGCATTTGATTGGTATGCAAAGAAGCCAGCGTTTTTAAAGGGGTCCAGCTGGCTTTTCCGACAACAGATCCATCGAGTTTTAACCCTGTAAGAGATGAAAAGCTCCCCAGGTCTTTGATAGAAAATAAGCTGTCGATTTTTTCAAATCGTAGCTTATCATTCATTTCAAATTGGGATACCAGTTCAAGGCTCTGTCCTTGGACACTTAGTTTTTTACAAGACAGGGCGTAGCTTGGGTAAAGTAAAAAACTACCAGTAGTTTTCCATGAATCATTTAAAAAGGATACAGTGGGCACTGTAAGCCCATCAGCTGATGCTACTATAGCGATTTGGATAGGAACAGTTTCATCTTTGGTGTTAAGGACAAGAGATTTAAAACTTTTCCATGGGCCTTTAAAAGCAGATTTTAATGCAAAATCTACTTCAAATGGAAGGGGAAGGATAGGGTCAATCAGATCTGTTGAGGGGATTTTCAAGGCAAGCCTTGCTTGCATCCAATCAGTTTGTTCACTTCCTTCAATGAAGATATCACTGAGTACATCGGAAGATCCTGCTTTAGCGATATGCAGTTGTATCCTCATATCTGTCAGATCTTCTTTTATGTTTACATCTCCATAAATACTCAATGAATGGGACTGCAATGTCTTATTATTGAGAAAATGTAGCTTGCGAATCATCACATGTGGTGCTGCAAAAGAACATGGAAGAGAGGAGATTTTAGGGAACGAAAAGGTAAAGTTTTCAATTGCTGTCCAATCCAGTTTTGGACTACTGTACTGATATGTTCCGTCATTGATATTTAAAAAGCTAATGATAAGCTTTTTCTCCATTAGAGGAAAAAAAGCAATCCGTATCTTTACATTCTTCAGTTCTAAGCAAGACCCATCATCAAAACGAAGGGATATTTTTTTTATCGCCCATTTAAAAGGGGGAATCCCATCGAGATCAAAGATCTCGATATCGAAACCTGCACTTTTGACCTTTTCATTGATAAAAATCCTCAATTGATTTTTGCACCACGGTGTTTGCAATAGGGTAAAGCATCCGATCAGTAATACTAAAAAACTACTAAGTGTCCATAAAATGATAAGAAGGCTGCGTTTGAATAGGTTTTTCATAACTTTTAAAAGGTTTGTCCTATGCTTACTAATATTCTATAGTTATTGTCTAAATATTCTCTTTTATTTAAGGGAAATCCTACGTCAACACGAAAAGGTCCCATAAATGAAAAGTATCGCAGACCGATACCGATTGATTTAAGCCATTTTCCCTTTAACGAAGGGATGATATTGCTATATACCCGTCCCACATCTAAAAAGGGGACAAGACCAATTGCTGGGGACATACGAATACGTGGTTCTATTGTATAAAAAATTGCAGATCGCCCCCCTTCAGGCTTGTGGTGCTCAGCAATTGGGCTGACAGACTGATAAGCATATCCTCGAAGGTCTTCTTCTGAGCCACCAAATAGTCTTTTTGATAGAGGGATAACATGTTTATTTCTACTGAAAATAGAACCTACAGTCACTTTTTGTGCAATCGATAAACTGTGTGTAGGTGTCATCGGCAGGTAGTGACCTAACGCAAATACATTGCTTAAGTACATATTTTTATCATGATCCACTACAAAACAGGGGGTTGCGGTGTATTCAAAGAATAATCCCTTGGTTGGATTTAATAAACTATTGGAGTTATTCCATGCAAAATAGATCGGAGCTTCTACAAGCCAATACTGCCCATTTTGTGAGCTGGAGGTGACAAAGAGCCTTTCTAACTTACCTCCTACTGACATCCGGATTTTTTTCCCTGTTCTGCGCTCTATTCGGTTGGTGATGTTATATGTTCTTTCGGAATAGGGTGTGATATTTTCATGCATAGCCTGCGCTTGCCAAACATAGTCTTGTCCAATCCTTCCATAATTTGGATGCAAATAAGTAGCTACCCCTGTATGGCTACGGTGGGTCATGTCACCTTGTATCGATATGCGCCGGCCCATATGAGCCACATTTCGATTTTCCCATCCAAAGGTAACACCGGGACCGTAATAAGTTTGATAGCTAATACCTGCATTAATACTGCGATGTTTGCTTTCGGCTACTTCAATGACAATCGGTAGCTGATGATCACTATTTAGCTCCTGGCCCTGACTCATCACCACCGTACTAAAAAGTCCAGAATCGATAAGGGCTTTTTGTGTATCTTCTAGCTGGCTTGTTTTATAGAGATCTCCCTGTTTCCATTCGAGTTTTTCTTGAAAAAAAAGAGGCTTGACCGTTTTATCCCCTGTTGTGACCATAGGCCCATATCTGCAAAGGGGACCTGTGCTGTATTCTAATTCAATTTTGATTGAGTGTGTATCCCCATCAGCTGTGATATTTCGACGTGTGATTTTTGCAAGAGGGTAGCCAGATTCTCCTAAGAGTCTAAGCGTTTTTGCCTCTGCTGCAAGCACCTCTTTTGCATTCATAGGCTGTCCAACCGCAATGCCTATATTCTGTAATGTAACAAGGGGGCAGCTGACTGTTTCAGACGGTTGTGTCTCGTATAAAATGATCTTGCAAGATTCAATTTTATATTGAGGGCCTGGGTTAATTTGGACAAAGACGATGGCTTGCTCAAAACCCTCTTCTATTTGGATCGATACCTGGGCTTCGTAGTATCCATAAGAGCGCAATACGTTTAAAATATTTGGGATATCGGTCTCGGCACGATAGCGTACTGCGTTAAATGAGTCGGGATGCTTTTTAATAAGGGTGCTTAATTCTGTGGTAGATCGAAGAGTTTTAAGGACAGGGTTATCATCGATACCTAGATACTTAACAGTATAAGAGACCTTGGCCTCTAAATAGGAACAGGCAAAGAAAAAAAGGAGAAAGACCTGTTTTATAAAGCGCATCCTATACCACTTGTAAATCCGAAAAATCATAAAAGAGCTTGATTTGTATTAATTTGAGTGATTTTCTATAAGAGATCAATCAAAAACAAAAAAAATAGGTTTAAGTTTTTCTATGGCAATTCGAGAAAAAAGTAAACAGGTCTACCTCTCTTCTTGCAAGATCATCCCTGGGGGGGTCAGTTCTCCAGTTCGTAGTTTTCGAGAAGTAGGGATCGATCCTCTCATTGTGCATCGGGGAGAGGGGGATTTATTGTGGGATGTCGATGGCAACTGTTTCATAGATTTTTGTATGAGCTGGGGTGCTTTGATTCTAGGACATGCCTTTAAGGGCGTTGTCGATAGTGTCATAGACCAAATGAAAAGGGGATCCTCCTTTGGTATTGCAACTGAAGTAGAACATGATCTAGCAAGTAAAATTACAACCCTTGTTCCAGGTGTTGAAAAGGTCCGATTTGTATCTTCCGGGACCGAGGCTGTTATGAGCGCTTTGCGTGTGGCTCGGGGCTATACTGGAAGAAAGAAGATCATTAAATTTAATGGCAATTATCACGGTCATGTCGATAGCCTCCTTGTGCAGGCAGGATCTTTTTTATCTTTGATGCCAGAGGCAGCCTCTCTTGGCGTTCCTCAAGAAATGCTACAAAATACCCTATCGCTTCCTTACAATGATGTTGAAAGAGTCAGGCAGGTGATTAGACAATCTGATGATTTAGCAGCCGTTATATTAGAGCCGATTGCAGCGAATATGGGTATTGTTCCGGCATCACAAGAGTTTTTAGCCATGCTCAAAGAGGAGACTGCAAAAAAAGGGGCTCTATTGATTTTTGATGAGGTAATTAGTGGTTTTCGTGTTGGAATATCTGGCGCGTCGGGACTGTATGGAATCATACCAGATCTGTTTTGTTTTGGTAAAATTATCGGAGGGGGACTGCCGGCTGCAGCATTTGGTGGAAGAGCTACCATCATGGATTGTCTAGCTCCTCTAGGTGGTGTCTATCAGGCAGGGACTCTATCTGGCAATCCGCTTGCGATGCAGGCAGGGATTGCAACAATGACAGAGATGGAAAAACCTGAATTTTATGTCGAGCTTGAGCGAAGGTCCAATGCTTTTTTAGAGCCGATCAAGGAGTATATCCGTGATTGGAATCTGCCCGTACAAATACAAAGTGTGGGCTCGTTATTTACCTTTTTCTTTAGCCCTCTGCCCATTCGATCTAAAGAAGATCTGGTTCATGTCAATCAAGCCCGTTTTCGGGAGTTTTTTCAATATCTCTTTGCAAGAGGTGTCTACGTATCTCCTTCACAGTTTGAAGCTAATTTTATATCGATTGCCCATACTAAGGAGCATTTGGAGTCAGTCCAGAAGATCATTTTAGAGTTCCTCTCTTATACTAAGGATGTGTACCAATGAAGAGGTTTATCGATTCTCTTTTATTTTTTTTGTTCTGTATTGGTTTTTCTTCTGCGTATTGTCAGGATTTTCAAAACCTAGCCAACGCAATCGTCTATCATAAGGACCAAGAGAATCGTATCGGATATTTGCAGCTTACCAAGGATGCTCCCATACAAGAATCGACTTATTTATATGTGAAATTCGCTCTTGAAGAATTTCGAAAACAAAAGGTGGCATTCGTACTCCTGGATTTAGATTCACCAGGAGGGGAGGTCTTTGCAGCTTTAAAGATCTCTCAGGCGCTCAAACAACTCGATAGTCAGTTTCATATTCCTGTGATTGCCTTCATTGATAATTGGGCCCTCTCAGCAGGAGCGTTACTTGCCTACTCTTGCCGTTTTATCGGCATCACAACAGATGCTAGTATGGGGGCTGCAGAGCCGGTTATAGCCTCTGCCGATGGGAAAATGGAGTCGGCATCGGAAAAGATGAATTCGGCGCTGCGTGCTGAATTTGCCAATACAGCTAGGTTTTTTGGTAGAGACCCCCTTATTGCAGAGGCAATGGTTGATAAAGACATCATCCTTGTTAAAAGGAAAGAATCTATTATCCGTTTAGAATCGGAGAATGATCTGATTCTATCTGGAAAAAGTCCCGATCAGATTATTTCCAGAAAGGGTAAGCTGCTCACCTTAGATAGTAAGGATATGATCGATTTAGGTGTTGCTGATTTTCAGGTCCCTTATCAATTGATCGATCCCATTACAACAGAGGAAAAGGCAGAGGGTCGCTGGCCTTTTGTTAAAAACTTAATATCGAATCAGCCCTTTTTACATTCGATCCCTGAGGCTACTTTAATCGACTATCAAAATAATAAGATTACTTTTTTTACATTCCTTTCCCATCCGCTAGTATCTTCTGTTTTAATACTTGGACTCATAATTGGAATATATGGGGAGATGAGCCATCCAGGTTTTGGTTTTTTCGGTATTACAGCCCTTATTTGCTTGTCGTTGATTGCGCTATCGACCTTTGCAATTCATACGATCGCTTGGCTTGAGCTTATAGCAATTGGGGTAGGGATCATCTTACTTACAATCGAGCTGCTGGTTCTTCCTGGATTTGGGTGGGCCGGATTTACCGGCATTATTTTTTTATTTATCGGTCTATCTGCAATGTTTTTACCAAACATTGCAGGCACTTCCTCTTCTTTTTTTGAGTGGAGCCTTGCAACAGATGAAATGGTGTATCGATTATCGTACTTTATCGGCTCTATTGTAATCTGCTTTGTGATGGTTATTTTCATCAGCTGCTTTCTCTTGAAGAAAAACTTATTTGCTTCCCACTTAATCCTTAAAGGAGAGATGGACAGGGATAAGGGTTTTTTGTCTGCAGGACCTGATAAGAGCCTGCCTGATGTTTCTTCTAAAGGGCTCGCATATACTCCACTTCGTCCTTGTGGGAAAGTGATGATCGAAGGTGCTCTTATAAACGCACAGGCACAGTCTGGCTTTATTGAGAAAGGCACTCCGATCATCGTATGTCATTTGGAAGGTCAAAAAGTTTTTGTAAAAATAGATACAGAGATATAGGCATCTAAAAGAGTGTTTTAGTAGGCTTAAATAATAAATAGAAAAAGAACTAAACCGTTTTTTCGATTCAAAGAGTCTTTAGGAAATAACTGCATATCCATAATCGTGTTTTGTTAATTCAAGGCGCGTTTAGGATAAATTGTTTACATGAAAAAAGGTAAGTTGGCCTAATCTTTTAGATCGGCAATTTTCTTTGAATTTTAAAAGGACATCCTCAGTTTTTTTTGACTCGCTTTTTAGATTTAATAGACCCCGTTGACTTGGAGCGAACAAGCTTTTTACAAGCCTGTATTTTTTTTACTTCTTCTAGAGTTAAACTGGAGATTCTTACGATAATAGATAAGGGTAGTTTTTCTTTCAGCATGTTTTCGACTGTTTCTATTTGCATGCTTCTAGCCCCCTGAACTTTACCTTCAATGAATTTTTGTCCTAAAGAAGACAGGTAATCATTAATCCTTTTCTCAGACTCTTCGTATGTTCGCAATCGATCGAGTTCTGTATAGGCTTTTTGTATGATAATATCTTTGCCTATATTTTTTTCTAAATCTTTAGAGGAAGTCTCTTTGGCGTGCTTAAAGAAGTAACACCATTTTTCTTCGAGGTTAGAGAGTTGACCGATCTTTTTCTTAAATTTTGGAAGCTCTATAAATGTAAACGAAAAATCCTTTAGATCATGTTCATAAGATTCTCTGTCTAAAATCACATGATCCGACTTATATCTTTTTTTATCAGGAAACATGATAAAATCGGCAATGGCTATAAACACCACTTCTTTGAGGTCTGGGTATTTGTCTGCGACCTGTGCTTGGGAGCAGTAAGTTTTAGATGGATAGTATTGAGCTCTTTTTTCAAAACCCATGGTTCTGGCAACTTGCATTTCCACAATACAGCGGCTTCCTTGTTTATCTTTGCATAAGATATCCACAATACTTGGTTTTTTCAGAGGCAATGATCGGATCTTGTATCGTTTTTAAAAACTAGAATATCATTAAGAAAATGAATCAAAATATCTTTGTTTTTTTCGGTCCCAAAAATTGTTTTAAAGGCTATGTCGTTTATGGGGTCTAGATATTTTGATAGGATGAAAAAGTTCCTTCATAAAGAGCCATAATTATACCAAGAGACCTGGTAAGATCACAATATTTTTTTAGTAAACCTATCATAATAAAATTTCAAGCAGTTCTAATATTGGCAAGCTTTAAATTCAGTAGCAGACATGCATCCTAAACTAGATAGCTTTATAGAGTTTATTTTAAACCCATGACTATATTTTTTGTTTGTCCATAACCGTTCTCACCTATTTTTCTCTTTTCTCTCGTCTATGTTCTTTCTGTCTAGAAGATGGTAGAAAGATTAATTCGTGATGACAAAGGCAAGGGATTGCCCTTCTGTTTATTGTAAAGGGTTAGGATAGCTCGACTTCATCCTTTCGGGAAAGTTATAATCCATGTTACTGTTGTAGAAAGATGGGCGCATTCACGCTTTATTGAGATAAGGCAGTCCGATCATCGTGTGCCTTGTCAAAGGTCAAACCAATTTTTGTAAAGATAGATAAAGAGATATAGATCCTATGATGACATATGCTGCGTTGATTGGTTTTGTTGGATTACTGTTCATCTTTTTTGAGTTTTTTTTGCCAGGTGGCATTTTCGCAGTTCTTGGCGCTTGTAGTCTTTTAAGTGGAGTACTGCTTACCGGATTTTTTGGTTTGGGTTGGACGTATGCAGCTCTTTATTTATTTGTTAGCCTCATCCTCACCGCACTTGTATGTTTTATCGCCTTGCGCAAGATTAAAAAATCGGCAAGTACAGATTCTTTTTTTTTAAGTAGAGATCAACAAGGTTTTAACGCCTCTTCGATAGATCTCTCTTTGATTGGTAAAAGGGGTGTTGCTGATTCTGATCTTAAGCCATCGGGCCATATCCTTGTGGGCGATTCCCCATACCAAGCGATCGCCGA
Source organism: Chlamydia trachomatis (assembly GCA_945875745.1). Classification (GTDB taxonomy): domain Bacteria; phylum Chlamydiota; class Chlamydiia; order Chlamydiales; family Rhabdochlamydiaceae; genus VGMB01. The sequence goes on along the minus strand of CAMCLJ010000021.1, from coordinate 15,678 downwards.
TAAGGGGTATATCTGCAGGGGGGATCCTATTGAAATTATAGGGACGGGACCTTCGTATTATATTGTGAAATCAAATAAGGAACAGAATATATGAATCAAGCAATCTTAGCTGATATGGAAATTGGACTTGGATTTACAGTCCTTTTATTTTTTATAGGTATTTTGGTCCTGATGCTGTTTACTATGACAGCACGTTTTTTAAGTTTATGGTTTCAAGCGTTTGTATCAGGCACGCCAGTTGCTTTATTTAGTATTGTCGGTATGAGTCTGCGTAAGATCCCTACAAGGGTTATCGTTAATGCGTATATTAATTTATATAAAGCAGGTCTTAAAGTAGTCAGTGTTTCTGATTTAGAAACTCACTTTCTAGCAGGGGGCAACGTATCGAATGTTGTCAGGGCTTTAATTGCTGCAGATAAAGCAAATATCCCGTTATCTTTTAGACAAGCGACAGCGATCGATCTTGCTGGACGAGATATTCTTGATGCAGTCAGAACTTCAGTGAATCCAAAAGTGATCGACTGTCCTGATAAAATCCACGGAGAGTACATCACAGGCGTTGCCCAAGATGGTATTCAGTTAAAGATTCGGGCTCGTGTCACCGTACGGACTAACATCCAGCAGCTGGTAGGAGGAGCTACAGAAGAGACGATCATCGCCCGTGTGGGTGAGGGTATTGTTAACGCTATTGGTGCCTCAGCTACCCATTCTGATGTTCTTGCATCTCCTCAAAGAATTTCCAAGCTTGTGTTAGAAAGAGGCCTAGATGCTCAAACGGCCTTTGAAATCCTTTCCATCGATATTGCTGATATCTCTGTCGGAGAGAATATAGGAGCTCGTTTAAGAGCTGATAAAGCAGAGTCAGATAAGCAAATCGCTCAAGCAAAAGCTGAAGAAAGAAGAGCTTTAGCTGTTGCCATGGAACAGGAGAATATCGCCAAAGTCACCGATATGAGAGCTAAAGTTGTAGAAGCAGAAGCTCAAATTCCGATGGCTATTGCTGAGTCTTTTAGAAAAGGTAATATTGGAGTATTAGACTACTACCGGATGAAAAATATTCAAGCTGATACCGATATGCGTAAATCGATTGGAAATAGCGATCTTAGTTCATCCTAAAATAGGGTTTATATGGAAATTAAAGATCTAATCGGTGTAATTGTTAGTATCTTGTTTATTCTGCTCTTTAGGTTTTTGCAGAGTGGAAAAAAAAAGCCAATCTCTCCTATCCCTGAGCAGAAAAAAAGGATGCCGGTAGCAAAAAAAGAAAAGAGGGTATTTCAAGAGTCCCGGCCTACCTGGCCGGCCTCTAAACCAGAGCCTGTTTATCGATCAAAACGTCATACCTCTACCCCGCTTGCAAAAAGCTTATTTTCTAATAAAAGATCTTTGCAGAAGGGGTTTATCATGCAAGAGATCTTAAAAAGACCTTATGAATAAAGTTGAGCAGCAGATAAAGAGTATCCACTCACAGATCGCTTCTTGCGCTAGTGGCTGCGGGCGTAGCCAAGAGGATATAAAACTCGTTGCTGTATCTAAGTATGCAACGATAGAGCAAATCCAGCAGGCATATCATTTTGGTATTCGTCTATTTGCAGAAAGTAGAGTCCTCGAGGCTGTAAGAAGAAAACAGCTGCTACCCCCCGATATCAGTTGGCATTTTATTGGACGGATTCAATCGAATAAGATTCATAAGATGATTGGGCAGTTTGCTTTAATCCATTCTGTAGCTGATTTAAAAGTAGCTCAGGCTCTTTCATCACAAAGTATGGAGCAGGGACTTATCCAGCCGGTTCTGTTGCAGGTGAAAATCACCGATGATGTAAATAAGCAGGGGTTTGCCTCTGATGAAATGCTTAATTGTTGGGATCAGCTGTCTTGTCTTCCCGGGATTTATATTCAAGGTCTAATGACCATGGCTCCTCATACAGAAGATGTAGATGTAATTCGGCATTGTTTTCATTCTTTAGCAGATCTTCAAACAGTGTTAAATAAATCGGGAGGAAGGCTCAGAGAGCTATCCATGGGGATGAGCTCTGATTTTCATGTAGCGATCGAGGAAGGATCCACACTTATCCGTATCGGATCTTTGATTTTCAGTTCAGATAAACAATAACTGCATTTAAATACAGAGCAAACGATACCCATAAAAGGTAGGGGATGAGTAGCAGAGCTGCATCCTTTGCAGGCCGGTAGATCTTTGCAATTGTCATTATAATGAATATCCATAAAGGGATGATCACTGCCAGCGCAAGCAGAGGGGATTGGAGCCCAAAAAAAGCAGGGGTCCATAGAAAGTTTAAGATCATTTGTATTGCAAAATATAGCAGCCCTTGTTTCATTGCTTTTTTATAATAATGGACAATGAGCAGTCTCCAAAGGGATAGGCCGATCATAACGTATAGTAGGGTCCATACGATCGGAAAAGTCATATTGGGTGGGGTAAGCGAGGATTTATGAATGGTAAGATACCAATTATTGATAGAGGTTTTAGTTATCTGTCCTGAGATAAAGGCGATCGCTAGAATAGGGACTATAGATAAGATCAGAAGGAGTAATTTGTTTTTTTTATAAGGGCGCATAAGGGATCCTTTAGTCGATATTTTTTCTGTAATCCACTTTAATTAGATTCTTTTTTTGTGGATTTGGTACAATTTAATTTTACTATTACTGTTATATTTTTTTTAGATTAATTCAAGGAAAGTTTTTATGTCTGCTGTAACTACAAGGGATTTGCCAGCCACTCATGCTCAGCTCGTACCTGAAACAGCTTCTCAAGGATCAGATAGAAGTGGACGCATTTATACCTACATCCCGACCACTAGGTTAGAGGCTGAAATACAAGACATTTTTGTAAAGAGTGGCTATTTTGGTCTTTGCTATTTGGCAACTGTAGTGATCAAAGCTGCACTTCCTGTCTTTAAAAATTCTTTCTTTATATTCTGCTTAAATGCCATTTCTATTAACTTCTTGAAAGTTGCGGTTATGACCGCAACGGGTGGTGTTCTATTGGTGTTGCTCCTTCATGGCCGAAAAGGGGTGATTGATCTGCCCTTTCTACTGATTAATCATCTGGAGCATGTGTGCCCTCAAATATATGATCCTGTTTTGGCCATCATCGATGTGGCCCATCGCCGGTTTGGAGTAAATTCTGAGACCATGCAGGCATTTCATGCAGGTTATGAATCTACAGCATATCCAGTACCTCTAGATCCAATTGCTGAAGATCTATAATAAAATATCCTTTGGAATCCCGCCACTTGAAATAAAGTAGACGGCTGTTGCTTGGTTTCTAGAATCACTCGTGTCCGAAAAATATTCTTTTTTAATCTTTAAGGGAATCAAAAAAGTACAGATCTCAGTAGCCTCTTATGATTCTGTGGGTGTTTCCATCGTCGCTAAGGAAGTAACTTCTAGTTGTGACTCGGCAATGAGGATTTGTTTGCCTTCTAACTCGACAAGATAAAGGACAGTTTTGGGGCTGAGTGGTCTTCTTTCTATCACGGAAATATGTTTCTTGCCGAAAGCTCCAATTTTTCCTTGGGTCAGTTTTTTAAGTAGCCAGACTGTGAGAAATACAAGTAACAGCAAGCCACCGAGTGTAAGGAGCATCTTTCCAAATGTCCCCTCGTAAGAGGGCATTTTGATTTCATCAGACATAGGGATGTGCAGGGGGACTTTGTTGTCTTCGGCTGGATTGTCTTGTGTTGTAGGATTCTCTTCCTGCTTATTACCACTCTGGGCAGATGAGAGGATAGAGCTCTGTGCAGGCTGGGATTCATTAACCGCCCCTATACAGACAGTAGGGTATGTTAAATAAAGGGTTAGTAGTGTGAGATAGACAAAGATTTTCATATTGGGGTCCTTAATTTAACAGTCTAAGCGTGTGTATCTGAAGTCTGTGAGTTTGAAAGTTTTTTTTCAACACTTTATCTATTTAAATATATTCATAGTTCTTCTGATCACATATTTTTTTGACTTATAATAAATATTTGACAATGCAAGATACCGATTTTTTTGATATCATGGTTTTTTCAGATAGATATTGTTAAGGAGAAAGGGTGTGCAAAGCAAAGGTTGGATTTGTCTTGATATCGATGGAACTATCACAAGTGACCCTCATGCGATTCCTCAGCAAGTGCTCGATTATTTAGAGAGCCTTTATAAAGAGGGATGGCATTTTTTATTTACCACGGGACGGACATTTACCTTTGGACAGAAAATCCTCTCGACAGTTGCCTTTCCTTATTTATTTTCTGTTCAAAATGGTGCAGATGTTCTGCAGATGCCAGAAAAAAAATTAGTCCACAGAAGTTATCTTCCCGTAGATGCAACCGAGCAGCTCCACGTAATTTATCAAGGAGCGCCGGAAGATTACATCGTCTATTCAGGTTGCGATCTAGGAGATTTTTGTTATTACTCCTCTGTCCATTTTTCTGTTTCAATGAAAGAGCATCTAAGTATTTTGATGTCTCTTGTCAACGAGCCTTGGAAAGATATCAATTCCTTACTTTCTCTAAAAGGTGAGCGGTTTCCTTCGATTAAGTGTTTAGGGACAAAGGAGCAGATGGAAAAGGTCTGTAGTAGAGTCTTAAGCGATACTGATTTTAACGTTTCAATCATTAAAGATCCTCTATCTAAGACCGGTGGATACAACGCGTTAATTAACTCTAGTGGCGCGTCTAAAGGGGCTGTGATTGAATGGCTCAGATCGAAAGAGGAAGCGGGTCTTATTTTTATAGGAGCCGGCGATGATGGCAATGACCTTAGTTTACTTGAACAAGTAGATGTCTCTATTGCCATGGAAACGGGACCTGAAGAGCTCAGGGCTTATGCTGATATCATCGCGCCCTCTGCTACTGATTTAGGTATTATTCAAGGATTACAACAAGCTATACAGATGCAGGGATGTTAATAGATGAACCTAACTTTTAAGGAAGATAAACGTAGAAAGCTCATTGAGATGCATATAGAGGCAGTGAAAAAAAGAATCAGCGCTCAAACAGGGTTTTTGCATTTATTTCATGAGGATCCGTTTTCATTGCAGCAGCAAACGATCCCTGTTCTTGAAAATATGTATTATGTTTTGGGGCTTTGTAGAACCCGTCTTACCGATCCTATTTTAGAAGCACGTCAGCTTCTAGATAAGCTACTTGCTTTTGAAGTGGAGGGGAATTTCCCGATCTATCTTCATGAATACCCTTTATGTAAAGACAGGAGCCTCTCAATTCATTTGCTTCCTGTGCTTTACTATCTAGACAGAGACTATTCTCTAGTTCTCGGTGAGGATCTTGTGAAAAAAATCAAAGAGCTCTCTTATAGGATTGTAGATCGAGCAGAAAAAATCCATGAGATAAAGAAACTCCCATTTAGTTCTTTCATTAAGTGGCAAGCCTATATGGGTCGTTTACTTCCTCAGTCTCCATCGACACTTGTAGAATGGGGGGATTACCTTCTTGCCATGCACATGATGCAAGGGGCCCATTGGATCCTAGATGAGGCCTGCCGGGGCATCAGCTTATGGAATCCGATGAATCAGGTGTTGCTGATCGACGGTCTCGTTCCTTTGCAAGATGGCTTTGCCCCTAAAAAAGGCTTATTTAACCTATTTATGGATCTTCATTCAGATACTCCACTCAGAGAGCCTCTCATCGCAGAGCCGCTTCTTCTTAGCGGATCGCTTGTTCACTCTTTTGATGATATTGAGCCGGCAGAATTATTTAATATGGACTCATTTGTTGTTCATGAGGCCACCGGCTCTAAACAGCCTTTAAGTCTTTATTGGAATGAAGAAGGTGCTCTTAGATCAATGGCATTTAAACTCTGCTCTACCGATGTAGTCATAGAAAATAAGGGGCAGGCAGTATCTTTAGTATGTGTTTATCACAACCAGGCACCTGAGGAAGAAGGCTCTGTTGAAGTATGTCTTTATATCGACTGCCGGGAAAAAGCCTCTTTGATTGTCAATGGAGCTGCCGCTTCTACTTTTCGTATTGACGATCTTGTGCAAATTCAAACCGAGCATAGGCTATTTACCCTTAACTTTTCTGTTATCGAAGGTCAGGGTCTGTTTTGTGGTCATCTAGCGAAGGGCAATAGGCCGTCTCAAACCAGAAAAGAGCTCTATAAAGCCTATGACTGGCAAATTGGTCTGAGAACCGTTGAAAGAGATAGCAGGTGTGTTGTTAAGATAGACATTACTTAATTTAAGTTATCGTGGGTCTTAAGGGGGTGAATCCTTGAAGACCGCAAAATTTATTTCATTACCGATTGTTCATCCATAATCCTATACCAAGCACCCCAAGGGCTACCGCGTAAGTTAGGTATACCTGATTGCTCGATGATCCTCTGTCAGAGGCTGAAGACCAATAGCTTGCCGGTTGTTGATCATCATATGTATGAGTCAGACGAGCAATTGCTTGTGCGGGGTCAGCATGGGATATTTTTACCGATCTCATGTACAGATATAAAAACTGATGTTTGGAAAGGGTTAGTGCCTGGCAATCAGCGCTCTGCAAATGAGTAAACGTAACACCGTGATGCTGATATAAAATAGACTCTAACCATTCTCCAATAGATGCAGAACCTCTTTTATAAGGTGTCGCTTGGGCAAAAGCAAAGACGACTTCTGCAATAAGTTGTTTAAGTTCCTTAAAATCGGCGTCTGCTTTAGGATCCAATTGTATTATTTTAGCAGATAACTCAATCACATTATTCATCATCTCTTCACTTTGCACTATATTCGAGTGTTGCAAATAAATAATCTGCGGCTCATGACCATGAGGTATCACCATCCAAAAAATAGAATGATTCGATGGATCATCTAGTGTAAGGCGGGCAATATTTCTAGGAGATGATCCTATGCAGGGAACTGAGCCGAATGGATCTGTTTTGATCTCAAAGGCGTCAATCTTGTTCAAATGAGGTGTTCTTGTTTTTTGATTCTCTGCTATCCAAATGCAGGCAAGCGATGTCTGCATTATCTCATATGCTTCAGGGAAAGCATCGATGAACTCTTGCGCTCGTTTTAAGTCTTTGAGTTTGGAGGTTACGATCAGATTTCTCTCTTGCTCAGAAAATGATCCTTGGCTCTTTTTTAAGGTTGCATCTGTTGTAGGTTCTGATCCAAATAGATGTCTAAATACATCTGTTTTTGTTTTTCTAGAGAATTCGACAAACCCCTGTTGTTTCATCTGTAGAGGAGTCCATTCTGTATATTGTCCTTTTGCCTCATCATGTCGATCGAACAGCTCTGCCATACGCTGATTATATGTTTGGTAATGCCGGTCGAGCGGTGTAATGAATGCCTCATTTAATTCCCGGTCCCTTAACTTTCCGAAATCAGGAGCCTCGGGGTCTTGATGAAGATGGGCGATGCGAGAGCGTTCATTTGCTAAATTCGGTAGCAATTCATTTTTTAAATAATCCTGTAGATCCTGTTTAGACCGATGGCTATCTACAAAAGCCTTTAAATGATTTGATGCTTGATAAGCGATTTTTTTGCTTTCCAGATCAAAGACTATACTTTTTTTCGCATCTGCTAGGGCAGTTTGTAAATCCTCAGCAATCTTTTTTCTCACTGGTTCCGTTTTGAGTGCTCCATCTATTGTTTGAATGAACCGATAGAATCCTGCTTGTAATTGTCTTGGCATGGATTGTATAAAATCATCCTTAGCCCCTTTATCTTCTGGTTTTTTTGAGACTCCTTCTATCAAAGAACTAGCGATGTCTAATACTGCAGCTTCTGATTTTGCATATAATATAGGTATTAGCGGTTCTGGACATTCTCTTTGCTGGAACCCTTGTATACGTTTCTGGATTGTATCTTCTAGAATTTTATCGATCACTTGTCGGGGAAGGATAACTGTCTCCCATTCAGCTGCCCCTCTTGTTGCGATTGCAGCACGTCCGCATAGTGGCTTATGAACCTGCCAATGATTTTTCTGACACTCTCTACTGCAGTAGAAGACTTTTTTACACCGACTGCAAGCGCTTAATTTTTTTTCTAAGGCAGTATTTGGTGTGTTGCAACTTCCACATGCTTGAACGCTCATAACAAACTCCATCTATTTTGATATTAAGGGAGGGTATTAGAAGCCTTTTTATCATTTTTTGCAAAAAATAAGCGCGAGTTTTTAAGTTTTTTTAATGTGATTATTTAAATGAGTTGTTGACTCTATATAAGTAAAGAAGAGGAGTGTATGTTTGGCAGAATACACTCCTCTTCTCTGCTTCTATAGAGATTGTAATGTTCTCTTCGAACAATAGTTATCAGCTAGGATTAAAAACCCGGCTATCAACTGCAATGCCCATTGCATGCAGACCGTTATCTACATACAGTGTCACGCCGGTGATGGCAGATGCTAAATCTGAACTTAAAAATGTCGCTGTGTTGCCGATTTCTTCAGCTTCGAGATCCTTGTCCTTTAAAGGGGCATTAGCCTTGGAGTAATCGATCATCGTATCGATGAAGTTAACCGATTTACTTGCATCAGCACCGATTGCTCTTGCTGCTCTACTGCGTAGAGGACCTGCTGAAATGACGTTGACTCGAACATTCCATTTGCGACCGGCTTCCCAAGCAAGAGTTCTGGTATCGCTTTCGAGCGCAGCTTTTGCAGAGCTCATCCCACCACCATATCCAGGAACTACTCGTTCTGAGGCCAGGTATGTCAAAGAAAGAGCTGATCCCCCGTGATTCATAATTCTTCCAAAATGAGAAACCAGGCTGACAAAAGAATAAGAAGATGCACTCAGCGCTGCTAGATAGCCTGCTCTAGAGGTTTCTAAAAGAGGTTTTTTGACTTCAGGGCCGTTAGCGAGGGCGTGGATAAAGATATCGATCTTACCAAAATCTTTTTCTACAGCTTCGACTACTTCTGAGATCGTGTAGGCGCCAGCATCAGCATAACGTTTATTTTCTTTGATCTCTTGAGGAACATCTGATGGAGTGTCGTAAGAGGCATCAAGAGCATATAGCTTTGTATACTGCATCATCTGGCCGTTTGCAAGTAATCGAGACTCGTCAAATTTACCAGTATTCCAAGAGGTGGTAAAGATTTTGACAAGGGGTGTCCATGTTCCAATAAGAATTTCGGCACCAGCTTCTGCAAGAGCTTTTGCAATCGCCCATCCGTAGCCTTGGTCATCTCCGATACCTGCTATAAACGCTTTTTTTCCTTTTAAATTGATAGGTAGCACGCTGCACTCACTTGTTTAAGAAGTTAAAGAGAGCATCGTAGCAGAGTCTTTAGAATTTCTCAAGGCTATAGCAAACTTTTTATTGGACGATTTCGTTATTATCTAAGGGGAATAATTTGCTTTTCTATTTTTTAGCAGCCCGGATCATGTGCCTCTTCCACCCCTCGGCGGTGATAAGCCGTCCCTTAGGTAAAAGGTAGGGAGCTGGCTGGCTGGTGGTTTTTACTTTGAGAGTTTCTTGCTCCTTAGGAGCTATTGTTTTTGTGGGAGGCACTTCTTTTTTCTTAGGACCTGCGCTTTTTATTTTTGGCGCTTCTTTTTTCTTAGGAGCTTTTGTTTTTACGACAGGACGGGTTGTTTTTTTTGCAGATTTTGCCATAAAATTTTTACCTCTTTAAAATAGGTTATAATATGGGCTAACGCTAAGCCCCTGTTGATCTGTTGTCAATAAAAAATTTCATACAGGTTTTCTTTCTTTTTTCATTTTGACATAAGATAAGTATCCCCTTTACTCTGTTCTTATGGATGAGAAAAAAAAGTGTTTTTTTAACAGGGGATCTTATGGAACTACTAGAGGTGTTATATGAAGAAGGATTGTCTACCCGGTGTGTCCATAGACTCAATGGCGCTGAAATTGTAACTGATGCCCCTAAAGAAAGTTTTGGGCGGGGACTTATGTTTTCTCCAACCGATCTTTTGGCTGCAGCTCTAGGCTCTTGTGTTCTTACTCTGATGGGACTTGCAGCAAAAAAACTCCAAGTAGAGATCACCGGCACAAAGGCTCAGATAGACAAAGAGATGGTCATTCAGCCAGTAAGACGCATTGGCAGGCTTATGGTGATTGTCTTCTGTCCAAAGACTTATAGTCAGCAGATTCAAGAAGAGCTTGAAAAAGCTGGTAGGTTATGTCCTGTCCATAACAGCCTACACCCAGATATTATTCAAGAGTTTGTGTTTCATTGGGGTGTCTCTTGAGATTTCAAAATTTACAAGCATTTGATAAACATATTCAAACCTCTAGCATCACCTCTACTTATATCATTGTATGTCCTGATTTAGAGGAGCGGTTACAGCTTATGTCGAGTGTGACAAGCATTCTTCTTAAAAGAAATCCCTCAGCGGAAGCGATCTGTTTTTCTCAAGAAAAAGAAAGTTTTGCTGAAGTCATTGAGCATTTATCAACAAGGCCCTTTTTTACCAGTCATACAATCCTGCAGTTTAATGAGATATCTCAGCAGACTAAAAAACAGAGAGAGATTTTGCAGGGGTTTATCGTAAAACCCAGTCCGTTTGCATTTCTTATTTTAGGACTAAGTTCTTTGAAAGAATACAGCTCTGTTTGTACGACAGCTAAAAATGAACTGGTAGTTCTTGACTTAAGTCAAGAAAAGCCATGGGACCGCCGCAAGCGCCTGCAGGCTTGGTTGATTGATCAGGCATTAAAGGAGGGTAAAGTTCTGCCTGTGTCTGTAGCGCAGGATCTTTTAGAGTCGTGTGGATCAGATGTTCTTTTGCTGCAGGTGGAACTACTTAAATTAATCTCTTATATCGGTGATGCTCGTCAGATCACCTCAGATGACCTAAAGACGGTGGGGATTCAATACCAGTTGCCAACTGGTTGGCAACTGGCGGATGCTTTGATATGGGACGATAGATGCCCGATTGAAGATGTCTCATTTTCTCTGTCTGAGCTCATACCCCTGCTAGGTCAGGTTAGGTACCATGTGCAAATGGCAAGGCAGCTCTCAGCTCTTTTTGAGCAGGGAGCTACTCAAGAGCAAATCACAGCCCATTTACCCCAGTTGCGTCCTGCTATGCTTGAGAAATATCAAAGGCTTGTCCTTGCTTATAGATCAGATTTTTTTGATCAGGTGATAAAATCTCTGTTCAAAATTGATCTTTTATCGAAAAATAGCTCCCTTACACCATCTTTTTTATGGGATTATTTAGCCGCACAAATTGCACAACAAAAAATAGATTATGCCAACACCTGCCAAACTCATTCTTCTTCCGAACGTCCTCAATGATGAGGAGAGAGATATTCAATCTTATTTTACTAAAGCAGTCATTGATCTTGTTCCCACTTTAGATGGGTTGATCGCTGAAAGTGAAAAAGAGGGAAGGTATTATTTAAAACGATTTGCATTTCCTGAAGGCAGAACGTTTCGTGATATCCCTATCAAGGTTCTTTCGGAGCATACGAAAGAGGGGGATTATGCAGAGCTTTTCTCTTTAATTAAGCCAGAGCAGAAATGGGGCGTGATTTCTGATGCAGGCCTGCCATGTCTTGCAGATCCTGGAGCGCGCCTTGTCTTTCTTGCTAGGCAAAGAGGGATTCAAATTCAGGCTCACATGGGCCCATCATCGATTATCTTGGCTCTGATGCTATCGGGGCTTATGGCTCAGAAATTTACTTTTGAAGGGTATCTGCCTAAAGAGATGGCAGAGCTAACAGTATCTATTAAACAAATGCAGCAGCGCTCTGTCAAGGAAGGATCCACTCATCTCTTTATTGAAACTCCCTATAGATCCCAGCAGATGCTTGAGAGGTTAATCGAGCTGCTCGATGGTAATATGGTCCTGTCTATCTGTTGCGATTTGACCCTTCCCACGCAGCTTGTAATGACCTATACGATCGCCCAGTGGAGGAAAATGCCAATGCCTGATATCCAAAAAAGGCCTGTGGTCTTTGTTGTAGCTGGTGGGCCCTAGGGCGTCCTAAGTAAGTCTCCTTTGTAAGCATAAATATGGAAGATTGATGGTTACAAGATCCAACCGCTTTGTTCTATTTTGATGGCATTGCGCTTAAATATGTCCTAATTAGATAGCTGGTAACGGTGGCTTAAATCGGCCAAGCAAGCCTTGAAGCACCCCACGGATCCATGGGGTTAAAATGAGAAACTCTGAAGGGGGCTATAAAAAGCTCCCTTATTTTTCTATATTTTTTTAATACAATGAATGGGAATGCTACCGGTAAACATGCAGACTGCATGACACCTCAGATCCAAAGATGAGGCATTAGAAAATAAAGCTCTCTATCAATGGATAAATCAGATTATTAGATGATTTCTTCGGCTACACTGTCATAGAACAGCAGCCCCTGGGGCGATAGTTGAATGTGAGCCCCTTGTTTTATCAGCCAGCCTTTGGTTACAAGGCGATCGAGATCTTGCCACATTTGAGGTGTTAAAGGGGCGTGTTTGCTTGCAAAGGCTTCAAGATCTACTCCAGCTAATAACCTAAGCTCTACAGCAAGGAGCTCTTTGATATTTTCTGGATAAGATAGCTGCTCTTGAAAATCTATGGGAGAAAGATTATGGTCTAGTTTTTCGCAGTACTTGTGGATGTTGCAAATATTTTGAAATCTTCTTCGATCAAAATAACTAAAGGCTGACGGGCCAAGACCTAGGAAGGGTCTACCTGTCCAATAGCCTGTATTGTGTCTGGATATAAAACCCTTCTTTGCAAATGCTGAAATTTCATATCGGATGAGCCCCTTTTCCTCTAGTTTTTCTATTGCAAGATCTAGCATTTGACGGCATGTATCTGTATCTGCCACGGTCTTTGAAAGCTCTTTTTTTCTTTTATAGAAAGGGGTATTGGGTTCTATTACCAGATTATATAAAGATAAATGAGTAATTGGCAGATCTCTTACTTGCTCAAGAGTCGTATTCCAGTGATTGACAGTTTGATTTGGTAGTTCAAACATCAGATCCACTGAAATATTTGTAATACCTGCCTCGTAGGTGTCGGCAACTGCTAGAATGCTTTTATTTGCGTTATGCGTTCTGCCCAGAATATTGAGTAAAGAGTTGTCTAGCGATTGCAGGCCAATGCTCATTCTATTAATCCCAATCGATTTAAAATCTTTTATTAAATCAAGGCAGATGTTCTCAGGATTGGCCTCAAGAGTAATCTCACAATCTGTAGCAATAGATACACCACTTTTTTGTATCCAAGACAAAATTTGACTGAGCCGCTCGGGCCCAAGTAATGAGGGGGTCCCTCCTCCAAAATAAATAGAGACAAGTGTTCTATTATTTAGTTGAGAAGATACAAGCAGCCATTCTCTTTCAATAGCTGCCATAAAGGCTTGTTGCAAGGTTTCTTTGTCAAGAACCACATAAAAATGACAGTAAGGACATTTTTTAGTGCAAAAAGGGATGTGAATATATAGGCTAACTGGCTCTTGTTTACCAATCATTAGCATCAGGATCTTCTAAAATACCTCTTTTCCAGCGACTTCTATCGCTGAATGGATCTTCTTCTTCCTCTTCTTCGACTTCTTCCTCTTCCTCTGGAGCCGAGCTATCAGTTTCGATTTCGCTGGTTTCATCAGAAGAGCTGGATTCTACATCGTAAGTATCAGTTTCCATATCGAGCCCAAGGTCTGTCATGCCCCCTTCTCCTAGGTCAATATCGGGCATGCTATGAGGCTCTTGAAATGCCTGCCGTCCGTGTGTTGGTCTTTTAGGCAGTGAAAATTCTTCCATCTCCCCACTTTCTTTGAGTATCCGCAGACGCTCTTTTTCTTCTTCGATTCTCTCTTGTAGCGTTTGAATTTCTTCTTTATGTTTTTCAACGTCTTTTTTTGGAACGAGGCCAAGCCTTAGCCATTGCTCTAAGTCTTGTAATTCAGTTTCAAATTTTTTGAGACGTTCACTTTTAGTATTCATGGAATTTTGGCCTTGGGTAAACCTTAAAGTAGGGGAAGTCTAGTATTTCTTTTCGTGTATTTATCGAAATATGGGTTTTTATGTCACTGATTTTTATAAAAAAAATTGATAGTCGGTAGTTTGCTTGCAGAGAATGTTTTATAAAAAAAATGGAATTTTTAGACGATGTAGTAATTTTATGCAAGGAAATGTCTATCTGTATTTAAATCAGAGATCTTTTCTATTTTGGATTTCATCTGACATAAAAAGATCAGTTTAATCAATATCAATCCGTTAGACCTTTAGGATCATCGGATTCATAAAAAAAATCTTTCTTTATTTTTATCTTTTTTGAATACAAAATTTACGCTTCCTTAATAAAAAAAAGATGTTCTATTGAAAATAGAGCGATGAATCTCATGCAAATGGAAGGTGATGATGAGTGTAAAACCTATTTCTAGTTTTAAATCGGGTCAAAAATGTAGCGCAACGGGCTGCTTTGCAATCCAAGCAAACGATTTCACAGGTGGTGGCGTTTGCAAGAGATGTCAGAAGGTGTGGTACTGTAGTAGAAAATGTCAAACAGAGGCCTGGCGGAGCCAAGGTCATAAACTCGTTTGCGTTTCGGTAGATTCTGCAATTCCTCCGCAGACTAAAGCAGTGGGTAGGGCTGCGGCTGCTGTCCTTGAACAATCCAAGATAGATAAGCCTTTAGATGCCCAATTGAAAAAGGCAGGGGGATCTCAATTAGAACCGTTATGGAAAAAGAAGGGGGTTGTATCGACGTTTCTTCAGAGGAATGGATCCGAAGATGTTGCATTAACCTCCAATACTGTGATAGGTGCAAGTGGGGCTTTAGGTTCTGGCGGTACCTGGCCAGCTCGACAGGAGTTATTGGATTCTATCTTAGAGCACATACTCAAGCGCCATCCGCGCGCCCAGCCATTATCCCTAATCTCTTTAGGATCCGCTGATCTTTTAATGGAGTTTTTATTAGCCAAACAGCTGATGATAGAAGGGTACAACGATATTGAGTATCTATTTGTAGATCCAGCATATAAATTTAGCTCTGATAAAGATATTAAAGGTCTTATCAAACAGTGTAAGGATGGTCTAAGCCAGGTATACGAAACAAGAAATGGTAGTAAATTAGCAGATACTGCGATCCGTTTTTTATCGAGAGCTCAGAATGCATGCAAGCATATCGGTGACAGAGCTGTGATCATCATGGAATCTCTACCCCCATATGCTAAGCCTAACAGTGATCTAGTGATTCAAGGCTTGCCTCAATGTGCATCTCAAAGGATGATTGCTGGTGGTTTTATTGTTAAGCAGTCTAATCCTATTATGAATTCTTTTGCTTTGTTGTTTGATCATGGAAAACATGCTGGTAAGCTTGCAGAGCAAATAAGAACACTGCCAGTTATTCCTTTAATGGTATGGCAAGGTTCAGAAGGGAAATATCATTGGGATTGTGGTGTTAAAGTATACGCCGATGGTTCATATGATATTCAGATGGATGGGGTCGAAGAAAATTTCAACTCAGAGCTACGCGATGCTGTGCGTTATGCGTTTGAAAAGTATTTGGTTCAATCTATTGGGGATATTAAAAAAATAGACCCAGATCGAGATCTCTCAGACGCCGAGGTGTCCAAAATAATAAAGGGTCTTGGTGATTTAGAGGCTGTAAAAGCAATACAGAAAAGCAGGCCTGATCAATACTCTGTCTTGTATGGTATTGACTATATGGCTGATCGACGGGATATGTTATCTGGTTTATGTTTAAAAGGGTTGGATCAAATTGATGCCGTCTCATTTAAATTAG
>CAMCLJ010000020.1 GCA_945875745.1 Chlamydia trachomatis | reverse complement strand
CCCTAGAATACAGCAGGTAATTTGAGCTGCTCTCTCCCAAGACATACCTGTACAAAGCCCTTATTGATCGTTTAGTAGAGATACCTCACGTTCAGTTAATGGGCGAGCAAACGGAATTCCAATGGAGTTGGTAATTTCTCTTAATCATCTATTCCAGGAGAAAGATCGAAGAGTATTAGAAAGAAGTATTCAGCTCGATGGTGCTCAACTGCTTGCTTTAGTCCGTAGGGCATTTCCTAATTGCCAAAGGTTAGATGATTCGAAAATCCTTTCTGTAGGAGCTCTGATATGGCCTCGCTTACCGCATACGTTACGTGATAGGTAGCAGATAAAAAAAAGAGCCAACTGCGATTAGGCAATTGGCTCTTTATAGAAACAGAAGATCAACAATTAATTAGATGTTTTCTTCCATTGAGTTTTCTTTTTAGGAGCTCCGAAAGAAGAAGGGAAGGATTTACCACTCTCTTTTCTAGGAAAAGGACTGTCTGATCTTGCATCGGAAAAGCTTTTATAAGGCTTTGGAGCTCGGCTGCCAAAACCACCCTCTCTTGGTTCTCTAGAAAAGGAAGCTTCTCTATCTCCTCTAAAACCACCTTCTCTTGGTTCAAAACCAGCTTGAGGCCCTCTTGGTCCTCTAGAAAAAGAACCTTCTCTATCTCCTCTAAAACCACCTCTGCTAGGAAAAGGTCTTGAATCTCTGCGATCTCTTGGACCAAATGATCTCTTTTCTTGCTGCACTGGTTCCATACCTGGGATAGTATGAGCATCGATTTGCTTACCTAAAATTTTAGAAATATTGGCTATACGGAATTTCTCTTTAAAGGTTGCAAAAGTAATGGCTGTACCTTTAGCTCCAGCACGCCCTGTTCTTCCTATACGGTGAACAAAGTCTTCTGCAACAAAAGGAAGATCAAAGTTGATAACGTGAGTCACAGTAGAGACGTCGATACCCCTTGCTGCAACATCGGTTGCAACTAGAAACTGAATTCTACCTTGACGAAGCTGTTCAATCGTACGGCTTCTCTGCCTTTGATTCATATCTCCATGCAGAGCCTCAGAACGATACCCTTTATCTTGCAGCTGCTCAGCAAGTTCTGCTGCTTGGCGAATTGTAGAGGTAAAAACAATCGATTGATTGATTTCAGTATTTTCTAATAGGTGGTCTAAAATACGTATTTTATGAGCGATGTTATCGACAAAATAAAGCTTCTGCTCGATTGCATTCTGTCCTTCTAAAGAAGCTTGAACCCGAATTTCATGCGGCTCATGCTGTAGCTGGCGAGAGACAGGAATAATTTTTTTATCGATTGTTGCAGAAAAAAGAAGAGTTTGTCTGTTCTTTGGAATTGCATTCGATATTTCTTCTACTGCCTCTAAGAAGCCCATATCTAACATCCGATCAGCTTCATCTAAAATAAAAATTTTCACATGAGCCAGATCAATTCTGCCCTGGTGCATATGGTCGATGAGTCTGCCTGGTGTGGCCACTAAGATCTCATATTTTGTAGAAAGAGCTTTTTTCTGCAGAGGGTAAGGGACTCCACCATAAATACAGACTGTCTTAACTCTTGATATATGCTTGCTAAATTTTTTTGTTTCTTCAGCTACCTGCATCGCAAGCTCTCTTGTTGGAACAAGAACTAGAACCTGTGGTCCTGATGTACCACGAAATTCTGCATCACAAAGCTTATGAAGCGCTGGAAGCATAAAGGCTGCTGTTTTACCTGTACCTGTTTGTGCAGATGCAAGTACATCCCGTCCTTGTAAAACGATAGGGATAGCTTGTGTTTGAATCGGCGTAGGAGTAGTATACCCTATCTCTTCCAAGACCTTATTGATACTTTGATCTAAATTAAATTCAGTAAATGTAGACAAATTAGTGTCCTCGTAAAATTGCTGATGATTAAAATCTTTTAAACAGCGAACTATTACTAAACATTTAGCAGTGAATCTCTCTAGAGAGCTGGCTCAGACCAAATTATAATACGCACGCCTTAAAAAACACAGATAGTCTAACCCAATAGCCCTTGTTTTACAACTTAATCTGCAAAGAAAAAAGCACTTTTGATACTCTTTTTTTTTATTTTAAGAAAAAACTGTATAAAAAAACTCCAATTCCAAGAAGAATCAACAAAATACCCGAGACCTTGCCCACTAAACCGATTTTTTTTTGAGACAGCTTTTTCCTGATCCTTGCTAAGATCAAGCTGAGCGCCTGCCAAAATAGACAGGATCCGATAAAAATACCACCCCCTAAGGACCAGGGTGTTAGGGCGGTTTCAGGTCCCTGTCCGACTCCAAAAGCTGCACAAAAAGCTGCCACACCTAGAAAAGTTAACGGCGATGCTCCCGTTAAAATAAAGGTAGTCATAAAAAGTTGAATAAGATCTGGCCTTTTTGTGCTATCTTTAGGATCTAGAGAAGGCCTGCTCTGAAGAAAAGTTTTAACACCCAGATAAATAAGAAGAGCGCTGCCAGTAATATGAAAATAATATGCATATTGATCCATAAAGTCAGATACCACCCACAGACCGTATCCTGCAATCACCCCATAAATAGCATCGGCAAATGCAGCTCCAGCGCCTGTGATCATGCCGACAAGAGTGCCAAAAGCAAGACTATAGCGTACGCATAAAACCATCGTAGGACCAATCGGAAGAGCTAAAAGAACTCCAATAACAAGACCTTCCCAAAATAAACCCATTAAAGATACCTCCTGCAAGCTGCTTTAAACATTAGCTGGCCCGATCTCTTGAAATAGAAAAATAGACTCCGCCTCATCTCTTGTCAGCCCCCCGTGAGCGCCATAAAAATGCTGCTCAAACTTACCCTTCTCATACCACCAAACAGCCTGACCCTTAAATGGGAGAACGACCACATTACCGACTCTTGAAAGAAACTCCTCAGAGACGGGAGCTTTACCAAAAAAACCCAGATCAATCAGTTCTGAGACTCTATAACACTCAGCTACACCTTCGAGGTGCTCCTTTAAAAGAGAGAGTCCTTCATCTATAGACTCTTCATTAAAATGAAAAAACAAATCCCTACATGAGCCAGCAGGTGCTAAAAGAAGTCCCTGTTTATTACGCTTAATCAACGAGGTAATTTGAGGGATTTGTTTGTTAATAAAATAAGTGTTTTTAGGATCTACAGGGACCATGCCGTGATCTGCTGTAACAAGAAGGGCAACTTTTTTATTAGAGGCATTTAACGAATCTATAAAAAACTGCTCGAGCGTCTGCATACACCCATCTATGACTTCATCAAACTCTTTTGATTCTATCCCATGCCTGTGTCCTGCTGCATCAATATCTGGAAAGTACATCATAAAATACGACTTGGTCGTAGCAGATCCCCTCATGGCCTCCACAACTGTTTTGAGTCCCTCTTCGAGTCGGTAGTAAGAAATGGGATGGGCACCTAAACTCATCGCTTTAGAATAGGCAGAGTGAATGATATTTTCTGGTTGAACAAGGTAACTATCAATACCCTGTTTTTTTAGATCTAGATAGAAGGTGGTATCTGGAAAAATATCTTTAGGTGTAATCCCTAGCTTTTCTATGTTGCCCAGTGTCTTAGCTCCAGCGATAGAAAACATTAAAGGTGCAATGATCTGGTCTACCTTAGGCTCGTAATAAAACCACTCGTATACACCTGTTTGTCCAACCTCTTGACCTACATTGATTGTTGTAACATGTGCGGCTGTGGTCGATGGAAACTGTGTGGTAATTTTTGAGACGATACCCTTTTGTACAAAACGGGATAGAAAAGGATATTGCAGCGCCCTTTTCTCAAAAAAAGTCCAGCCGAAAGCATCAAGCAAAAGAAGAACCACCATATCATAACCATCTTCCTGGACATGGAAGCAATCTTTAGGAAGTGTTTGCCCCCCTTCGCCAGTTAGCAAATACTTAATGGTGGCAGGAATGCGTGAAAAACAATAGCTTTCATACAAAGGCTTGCAAAACACATCAGAAAATCTCGATTTCGATACCTCATCGATCGAATGATGGTTCCACATAAAGCCTCCAAAGCAATATAACGATAACCTCAAAATACCAAGCCGACCCTATAATTACACTCATTTCATTTCAAACTCCTTGATTATTAAGGAACTGTTAAGCTAAACTCTACGCCTATTAAAAATACAATCGAAGACAACTCGTTAAAACACATAGATCATTATCGAACGAAAAGAAGAGACGCTTTTTTTAAGCAACCCGACACTTAATGAAATGAAATACATATTGATCAGAATAAACAAGGACTTGTTTCTTACATCTAGAGAATTTACAAAAACAACATTACCAAAAGAGTCATTCTTATGCCGATAACGAACTTCAATGTAACCTCATCTTGGAACATACCAATACCAGAGATAAAAGTGCCTACTCATATAGAACCCGCAACGAAGCTAGCCTTAAGCATCTTAACAACAGTTGGTGCATACTTTTTGTCCCCGCCTTCATTCTTTTTCATGACAGCTGCAGGATCTGTCCTTATCAATATTGCAGATGCATACCATATGTGCCATAGCGCCTGTAGATCTGTTTGGGAAAGGGTTAGTAGTCAAAATAAGGAGGCAGCACCAACCGAAGGGAAAGAACGTGTGAGTGAGCCAACCGTAACTCTCCTTGATCCTGAAGCCGGAAATTCACCTGGCGTCCGTTTTACTCCAATCATGCATAATCATCCAATACAGAGTATTAGTTCAAATGCATTAGATCCAGAAGACGGTAGAGAGAGAGCAGTTTTTGCAGCATGGGAACCAGACCAGAGAGTTGATAGATCAGTACCAAGGGAATCAGGAATAGGTCGTACCCAGGTTAGCAAAATAGACGCTGCTGGGTTGAATTCCCACCCATCCAGAACTATCCATCAAGAAGTAGGAATGCATCGTCCAGCTAGTAAACCAAGAAGACTGCCAACTCCACCAACAGCAGGATCGGGCAGAAGTACACCAATACAAGGATCGGGAAGAGTTACACCTCCTATCGATTTACTTGAACCAAGAAATCCTACGTCACTATATCGGCCTAATTTTCAATCCAGCAAATGAAACGGATAAATAAGAGAACAAAGATACAACATGCAGTTGCATAAATATTGCTTATTAAGAAAGTGTTAAGTTAAGCTCTGCCTTGCTAAAAAATCAGATACAAACCTTAGTGTTTACAAAATGTATCTGAATTATTCAACTTCTGAAAGGAGACCTTATGCAACTAGCTTTAAAACTGAGTAAATGTGCTTTCTGCATTGCTTCGATAATACCTCTTATTGCCTTTGCAAATGAAGTCATCGATGAAGATGTCGAGCATGCACCTGTTGGTTCTCGCCCAATTAGTGAGAAAGCGGAAAAATCTATGTTAGAACAAGGCTTGGAATCCCACACAGAAATCAGAGAAAACATCAAACGATCTTACCACAATAAAAATGAATCACAGGGGAATGAATCAATAAAAGATTGTTGCTGTGCTACAAAAAGCTTCATACCTCAACACTTTATTAAAGGGATTAATCATGAAGAGTATGTGATCATAACAGAAGATGGAGCGCAATGGAGAATACGTGGATTATGTCATCCGTTTTTATTCTATTACTGGCTTATTAATGATCCGATTATGATCCAGCCAAGCACAAAATACTTTGATTACCCCTATCAATTCAAACATGAAAGAACTGGTGGAAGACTATCCGTTGAGCTTATTGTTGGCCCGGAACTTTATAGTCCATATGCTATATGCATCACTGAATACAATATGGACGCTAAAAAAGTCTGTTTATCTAACAACTCTAGCTGGATGATAGCAGATGCAGACATGGGAATTTTTCAAGATTGGCAAACCAACGACCAAATTATTATTGGATCAAGCAATAGCTGGTTTTCAAGCTATGATGCGATATTAATTAATCCACAAATGAACAACTTCGTACGCGCTAAAACCTATTAATACTTTCCTAGCCTGGATGAAAAGTGGGTCTTTGTCTAGGCAATTTAGATCAAACAACATGACCCCAGCTTATAATGCAGGGATTCAATCAAGAACTACAAACACAGCATCTATCAAAAGATTAGCATTAAGTGTTTTGGCAACATTTGCAACCTACTTCTTATGCCCCGGGCCTGTCTTCCTAATCACAGCAGGTATATCTATCATTAACCTCAAGCAAGACGACGGCGGATTGAGCGCAGATCTTCCATCACCTAGACGTATACCCTATTTCTCCACCACCCGATGGGAATAAAGGGCGCCTATAATAACTGGCACCAAGATAGCTCATTCGACTGCTTCTAGCGATCGCAGAGGATTATCTGCCCCAACTCCACAATCGAAAAAAAAGGGTAAGATGCTATCGCCTTTCGGATGGGCCAACCGTCTAAGGAAGATATTAACGGCAGGAAGTTACCAAAAAAACCTTGGAATCGGATCGATGAAGAGATCCGATTCGAATTACCAGCTTAAAAATCTAAGATAAGTAACAGAAAAAAAATCTTCAGCAACTATCTACCCAAATGAAGATTAGCATTGGAGTCTGCTGCCGATGGACGAAGAAAATCAAAAGACAATTATAGATTCCCTTCGACCGAAGATGCTTTTGTTCTTCTTACATGTTTTTCGATTGATACAGACTGGACTAAAGGCATAAATGAAACAAAGCCTTTCACAATTCTTGCTTATTAAGAAAGTGTTAAGTTAAGCTCTGCCCTCATAAAAAATCAGATACAAAACCTTTGTGTTTAACACAGTATACCCAAATTTTTAAAAATCTTAAAGGAGACCTTATGCAACTAGCTTTAAAACTGAGCAAATATGCTTTCTGTATTGCTTCGATAATACCTCTTATTGCCTTTACAAATGAAATCACCGATGAAGATGTCGAGCATGGACCCGTTGGTTCTCGCCCAATTAGTGAGAAAGCTGAAAAATCTATATTAGCACAAGCATTTGAATCCCAATCAGAAATTAGAAAAAACCTGCAACAATCTTACCAAAATAAGGATGAATTCAACGGGCTTGAATCAATTAAAGAATATTGGTTTGGCAGAACCACAGCTATACCTCAACACTTTATTAAAGGGATTAACTATCAAACAAATGTGATCATAACAGAAGAGGGAGCTCACTGGAAAATAGCAAGTGGACAATACAATGCATCTATATTGAGTTACTGGTTTGTAAATGACTCAGTGACAATCCAACCAAACTATGAATATAGTGACTATAGCAATTACCCATATGAAATAAAAAATCAAATAAGCGGCCAAAGACTACCAGTTGAGCTAATTGTCGGCCCTGAGCTCTATAGCGCCCACACTTTATGGATCACCGGATACAATATGGGCGCTAAAAAAGTCTATTTATCTAATGACTCTTGCTGGATGGTAGCGGATGCAGACATGGGAATTTTTCGAGATTGGCAACCCAACGACCAAATTATTATCGGATCAAGCAATAGCTGGTTTTCAAGCTATGACGCGATATTAATTAACCCACAAATGAACAATTTCGTACGCGCTAAAACCTATTAATACTTTCCTAGCCTGGATGAAAAGTGAGTCTTTGTCTAGGCAATTTAGATCAAACAACATCACCCAAAGAGTTATAACTATGTTCAATGTTAGGGATATACAACACACCCCAGCTTATACTGCAGGGATTCAATCAAGAGATACAAACACAGAATCTATCAAAAGATTAGCACTAAGTATTTTGGCAACAGTTGCAACCTACTTCTTATGCCCGAGACCTGTCTTCCTCATCACAACAGGCATATCTCTCATTATTAATCTCCCGCTAGCCTACAGGATGTCAAGCGAGCTTTTTAGAGTTTTTCAAAATATAGTTGTTGTTCCATTGCAAAGACAACCAAGAGTAGAAGGAACTATCCATAATGGGGGGGATAGAGCCAGGGACCCTATATTCCCAGAACGGAGAAGGGATAGACCTGAGCCTGGCTACAAAACTGGATCTACCACTGAAAATGGGGCAGTAGGTCAAAGAGCTGTAACCACTATACATTCTAGTAGACCTTTAGCCCCAACGGCGGTAAGAGTAGCTCAACCACTTATTCTTAGATCAGAACAATGGGGTGCACCTCTACGCGCCGATTATACGTTTAGACAAGCACCCCAAGCTTCGCATGGACCTGGGCCTTCTACTGGAGGTCTAGCCCGGGGGAATGTAACACAAGCTCGAATGGCTAGATCTGATTTTAATCCATGGGTTTCCCCTCAAAGAGCAACTTCTGAGTTTAAACGAGAGCTTCAAGCAGATTCTCTTGCGCCACCTCAATCAAGGACTGTTCAGGGCGCTATCGGTTCAAGAGCTGCTGTCACGGTTCCAAATCTCTTAAACCCTCCTACCTTGCCAAGACAAGTCTGGAGAGATGAAGAAGAATATAAGGAAAACAGAGCTCCGTATATGACTGGTCATGTTGTTGTTGGAAGCGGACAAGGAAGATGATCGTAAAATAATCACCTCAAATACACCCCTATTAAAAATTTAAGAAAAGATTAATAGGGGCTCTGTACAGTGAAAGGACTACTTTCCTTTTTTCTTTTCTTGCTTAGCGATTTTCTTTTCTTTGGCGCTCTTGAGAGGCTTTTTCTTATTTTCTTTCTTTACATCTTTTTCTTTAACCATAACACACTCCTAAAAATTCAGGTGTAATTTTGTATTGAAAAAAGATCTGCCTTGCATAATCTATTTTTTCAATTGCCTTAGATTTTTCCCATTCCCACATAAATTTCAAGAGTATTTTATAAATTCGAAGAATTCCCTATTGGGAATTAAGAAAGAAACGTCTACAATCTCAAGCAAAATAATCGATTCTATAATAGTAACAAATCCTTTGTTCGAATTACCCTTTAAGGAGCCGTATTCTATGTCAGGACCCAAGCTCAATAGATCTTTAAGCGTGTTCTCTCTTGCTATGATCAACTTAGCTGCTTTAGGAAGTATTAAAAACTGGCCTGTCACAGCAGAATATGGGCTGGGATCTATTTTTTATTTACTCCTTGCAGCCGTTGTCTTCTTTATACCCGTGGCGCTCGTTTCAGCTGAGCTTGCCACAGGATGGCCAAAAACAGGAGGAGTATTTGTATGGGTAAAAGAAGCCTTTGGCCACAGAACAGGCTTTTTAGCCATCTGGCTACTTTGGCTTGAAAATGTCCTCTGGTATCCGATCATACTATCCTTTCTAGCTTCGACCATCGCCTTTGTATTTAATCCAGCACTGACCGACAACACTACTTATATGGTTGGGATGATTCTTAGCATTTTTTGGGGATGTACTCTAGCTAATCTACTTGGAATGAAAACCTCGAGCTGGATTAGCACTTTTGGAGTGATTTTTGGAACGTTTATTGCAGGTATTATTATTATAGGCCTTGGGGCTCTATGGTTTTTTAGTGGCAAACCTCTTCAAATTTCGTTTGATCTTAAGTCCGCCATACCTAATCTATCATCGATAGATCAGATGGTCTTTTTTACAGGGGTTATTTTATCGTTTTGTGGAATTGAAATGTCAGCAATTCATGCCAGAGAAGTGGGCAACCCACAAAAAGATTACCCTAAAGCCATTCTTCTTACTGTGATTACAATCCTTTCGCTGTCGCTGCTGGGCGTTTTATCTGTGGCGATCGTGATTCCTCAACAAGAAATTAACCTCACAGCAGGTTCGCTACAAGCATTCTCTTACTTCGTTCAATCTTATAATTTAAATTGGGTAACCCCAATTATGGCAGGTTTTATTGCAATCGGCGCTCTGGGATCGATTAGCACATGGATTATTGGCCCAAGTAAAGGCTTACTTGCAGCAGCAAAAAATGGAGACCTGCCCCCCTTCTTCAGAAAGATCAACGGTAGAGGAATGCCAATCAATCTCCTGATGATTCAAGCAGGGATTGTCTCAGCGATTACTCTGCTCTTTCTTCTGATGCCAAGCGTTAGCAGTGCCTACTGGATTATCACTGTCATTGTCTCTCAGCTCTATGTGATTATGTATATTTTAATGTTTGCAGCAGCCATTAAACTTCGGTATAAAAAGCCTAATATCGCAAGAGCTTATAAAATTCCCTTTGGCAATGTGGGGATATGGGTCACCGCAGGCCTTGGCTGTATAGCCGGGGTATTTACCTTACTGATCGGATTTGTTCCACCCGGCCAACTAGCCACCGGCAGCACCATCTTTTATCTTGGTTTTTTAATCGGTGCAGTTTTAATAGCCTGTCTTGCGCCAAGTGTTATTTTAAGATTTAAAAAACCAATTTGGAAAATACCTCTGCCGCACGAAAAAGAAGAAAGTAAGTAGATCCAAATACTTAATTACCCCCGATTTTAACATCGAGTAGATTACATCTTATGTCTGAAAAAAAAGAAAATTCTTCCTGGGAATCTGTCAGTGGCTGGTATAATAAGGTCGTTGGAGAAAAGGGGCACTATTATCATGAAAATGTGATTTTACCTGAGCTTAAAAAGATCTTATCCCCATCCCTTCCTAAAGATGGGAGCCTATTAGATTTAGCATGCGGACAGGGGATCCTATCTAGACATATTCCTAAAGAAATAACTTATTTAGGCGTTGATGCTTCTACCTCTCTTATTCAATCGGCTAAAAGACTTACTAAAAACAAACTCCATCAATTTCAAGTAGCTGATCTGACAAAGAATATAAAGTTTGCAAAAACAGATTTTGATGCATGCACAATCATCCTTGCACTCCAAAATATCCCAGGTCCCCTGGCTGTGATGAAAACCGCCAGCTCCCACCTAAAAAAAGAGGGTCTGTTTATTTTGATCCTCAACCACCCTTGCTTTCGGATCCCTAGACAGACAAGCTGGGAAGTGGATGAGCTAAAAAAAATGCAATACCGCCGTGTAGACCGTTACATGAGCTCTTTAACAATCCCTATACAAGCCCATCCAAGCCAAGGGGAGAAATCGGTAAACACATGGACATATCACCACAATCTTTCTGATTATACTAAAATGCTCAAAGAAGCTGGCTTTGTGATTGAAAGCCTTGATGAATGGTGCTCGGATAAACAGAGCACCGGCGGCAAAGCTAAAATGGAAAATAGAAGCAGAGAAGAAATTCCGATGTTTTTAGCAATCATTGCTAAAAAACTATGAAAAGCTCTCACGCATTTTCTTTCTTTCTTCTGCCTTAGCTATTCTCTGGCTGCGTCGAATGTTTGCTTCCTCAAACCTGCGCCTTTCAATCAACGTCTCTGGGAGTACTGGAGGAATCTGAACGGGCTTTTTGTTTTCATCCAGGGCTACAAAAGTAAAATAGGCAGACAAAACATGACGAGTTGTACTTGTATGATAGTCTTGAGCTACCACCCTGATACCCACCTCCATAGAAGTCTTCCAAGCATTATTCATCGATGCTTTAAAAATTAAAATATCACCCCTTTCTGCAGGAGCCAGAAAAGAAATAGAATCGACGCTTACCGTGACACAAATCCGCTGGCTATGTCTTTCGGCTACAACGAGGGCCACACGATCTAACATACTCATGATCATTCCACCGAAGGCTGTTCCATTAGAATTCATGTCGTTGGGAAATAGCTTATACACATGATCACTGACTGCCGATTCTGAGGGAGATTTACCCTGTAAAGCACTCATAACAAGCCTTTTATATTGTTTTTTTACGTAGTATAGATAGAAAAGCATCTAAACACTTGACACTTCTGCTTTCTCTTTTTTAGGTAATACCGTCTTTGCTTTTGCCACGTCAATACAAAATCACTTGCATTACAGAGGAGATGGGTGATATCTTGTTTGCCACGGCATGTGCCAGATCCAGGAGACTTTTCATGTGTGGAATATTCGGTTATATCGGTCCTAAAAATCCTGTTGACGTCTGTATCCTAGGGCTGAAATTTTTAGAATATCGCGGCTATGATTCCTCAGGCATTGCTGGTATCAAGGAGGGCCAGATCCTCTCCTGCAAAGAAATCGGAAAAATCCAAGATTTACACAACTCTGTTATGAGCAATCAGCTCGATCTAGATCTTGCCATTTCCCATACAAGGTGGGCCACCCACGGCAAACCCTCCAAAGAAAATGCACATCCCCATTTCGATAACCACAATTCCGTGGCAGTAGTTCATAACGGGATCATAGAAAATCACTATGGGCTGCGTGAAATGCTCAAAGACAAGGGTTATACTTTTTATTCAGAAACAGACACAGAAGTCATTGCGCAGCTAGTCTCTTATTTTTATAAGGGCAATTTTATTGAAGCGGTCCAACAAACTTTAGGACAACTTAAAGGTTTTTGGGCTCTTGCCTTGATCCACAAAAACCATCCCGATCAAATCATCGCAGCCTCTAGAGAAAATCCCCTTGCTATCGGCACTAGCTCTCTGCGTCAAGAGTGCTTCATCTCCTCTGATGTCAACGCTTTTCATGAGCCTGATTTAGATGTGATGTTTTTAAGAAATGATGAAATGGCCCTCATTAGCAAAGAAGACGTCCGCGTGTTTAACGCTGAATTCACCCCGGTAGAAAAAACAACAGAAAAATTCTCGATAGACAACTATTCTTTAACAAAAAATGGTTTTGATCATTTTATGATGAAAGAAATCTTCGAGCAGCCAGATACGATAAGACAGGCGATGCATGGTCGGTTCCTTGAAGATTTTGGGACTGCTGAATTCGATAACTTCTCCTTCACCCCTCAAGAGCTCTCTTCGGTGAAAAGAATTTTAATCCTTGCCTGCGGCACCTCATGGCATGCGGGCTGCATTGCAGCCTCCCTGCTCGAAGAAAAAGCCAGGATCCCCACCCATGCCGAGATAGCCTCTGAATTTAGATATAAAAACCCCATTATTTCTGAAGATACCTTAGTTATCGCAATCAGTCAATCTGGAGAGACCCTCGATACGATTGCAGCAGTACGAGAGGTCAAAGCTAAAGGAGCTAAGATTCTAGCTGTTTGCAATGTGCGCAACTCTACCCTTACCAGAGAGGCCGATGCGTGCCTGTTTCTGCGCGCAGGGCCTGAAATTAGTGTATGTTCTACAAAAGCCTTCACCTCACAGCTGACAGTACTTTCTTTATTTACACTCCTTATGGCAAGACTGCGTCATATGAGCAAAGAAGAGGGTAAAGAGTTCCTTCTTGAACTACAAGCTCTTCCTAATAAAGTAGATCTAGTCCTTAGACAAGCAGATACCATCAAAGCGATGGCCACCAAATACAGCCGCTTTGAACATTTTTTCTTTTTAGGGCGCAACTACATGCATGCAACAAGCCTTGAGGCGGCTCTTAAACTCAAAGAGATCAGCTATATCCATGCTGTTGGATACCCTGCAGGTGAGATGAAACACGGGCCGCTTGCCCTTGTATGCCCAGATCTTGCAGTCATCGGACTCTGTGGTAATAAAAGAACGATGGATAAAATGCTCTCTAATCTCATGGAAGCAAAGTCTAGAGGGGCTCCCCTTCTGTTATTTGCCTCTGAAGGGACTAAAGAAGTTCTTGCGATGGCAGATGACATAGTATGGCTTCCTGCCACCTGCGATGAGCTCGCATCGATCCCCTTTGCGGTAGCTACCCAGATTTTTGCCTACTATATCGCCCTACACAGGGGAACAGAAATAGACCAGCCCAGAAACCTTGCCAAATCAGTGACTGTAGAATGAATCTGAATTGGTAATTTCTCTATTCTGCATCTTTCTAAACTACTCTAATACAAACACTTCCACTACCTGACCTGTTTTTATTTCCCTTTAACATAAAAAAGGTAAAATAAAAACAATATCAATAAGCAGGGTAGTTAAGTTATGGCGTCCGTTACATCAACAAGTGGATCCTTTAAAGTTAGTCTACTTGATTCTCAAAACGCAGAGCCCAAAACTACAAAAGCTGAGTTAACAGGCCCTTGTGGAAAAATATGGCATATCGAACTCTTACAGGGCGCTACAGCTGGTGATTTAGATCAAACCAAGCTAGAGTCTATCGCAGAATTATTTAATGAAATCTTCACAGGGTCATCCGCAGAACATACCGAATTACGAAAAGCTCTTATGGCCCTTCCAAATGGCAACCATCTAGATATACAAGAACACCTATCTGATACAACAACTAGCTCTTCTGCGCCCCCTACAGAAGGTGTCTGCCCTAGAAAAACAATCCAGTGGCCTAGTGGCAATGGTGGGCCCAATGCTAATATTGGAAACCAACAAAACATCATGGCGATATGGGAGAAGTTGTTTCCTTCTAGATTAGAAGACGCAGGCATGTGCTCCTACAACTGCCCTGATGTACCCACGCACACACCACAACTCAAAAAACCAGAGCCCAACAATTTTCGAACACCTAAAGATTATAATGAGCAACAATTAACTGAGGAATTGGAAGCGTATTTTACAGAAGAAGATATTCCGAGGGAGGGTCAGCAACAAGAACCATTACAATACCGACAATCGATAAGTCCTCAAAGGGAAAAAGACGACGAGCTAATAGAGGGTACAGGGCCTATAAAACAATTGCCCCCCCTGCTTGCCGGAGTATCTACACCATTAGAAACAAAAGATCTATTATCACTTGAGGAATTCCGACGTCAAGGAAGTGAGAGATTCAGAAATGCAGCCGAGGAAAAGAAACGATTAGAATTCACGGCGCCATCTGGACAACAACGAAATACGGTTTCATCATTTCGATCCTTCCCCACTTCGGTAATGGGTAATGGACAAACCGCCCGATTAGCTCCACCGTCCCCCACTCAGCTCACCCCCGATCCAATAACCTCAGGTGTTCAAAGAGAACTCGGCGACGCACTGGCTAAGGCCCAAGCACTCAGTGCCGCATGGGATGGGTCGCATGTAGGTAACCCTCAAAGCAAAGTTTGGCAGACGATCGATTGTGGGACAACTCAGCAGACACCGACACCTTCGCATCTGATGCCTTCACCAGCAATCAGCTCAGTAGATGCTTACCCAGCCGCAGCACCGTTGGAAGGAATTGGATTATTACCGGCCCAAATTGATACTCATGGGCCAGCCTTTGTCGAACAAGCGCCTATACAACCAGCGGACACATCAGTAGAACTTACAGACCGATTCCCTATACAAGCTCAAGATGACATGGGGGGCGTCGAGGAACTAGAACCTCCACTACCTAACGTACATAGCTTAGATACCCCAGAAGAAGGTGCAGAATCCCAAATTGGTGAAACTCGAGTAAGTTCAGCTTCAACAGAATTTGGAGAGGAAGAAACTACAGGATCAGAATCTAATCGCAACAGCCAGGAAGCAGATGAGCAATCATGGAGCTCATGGACACCGGTAGCTCTCGGTGGCTTAGCAGGTCTTCTCATTACTGGAAATCCTGCTGGAGCTATAATCGGAGCTGCCATAGCATCTACTTTACGACGTTAGCAAGTGGGAGCCGCGATAAATTTTTAAGGTGTTTTCAAAGGCCCTGGCCAGTCATGCTCGATAAATAAAGATCAAGCATCAGACCAAACAACAAAGCTTGCCGAACTAGTCACTATGGAGTGAATCTGCCGTCCCAAACTCTTTTTATTTCTAAGAATGCAAAGTACTTTATAACAAATACTTACGCCAAAAGACCCATCTTTACATCACGTTAACATAAAAAGGGTAAAATAAAGACAAGATCAATAAACAGGTATTTAAGGTATGCACCCCCCTACAGGACTTCTGCCTCACCAACCCATAGTTGAGATATATACTGATGAAAATGGCAAGTCCAGTGATCAGAAGGCCGTATTAAAATTAGGTGATCAAACATGGCATATTGAACTCTTGAAAAACGGTGCAGCTGGCGATTTGCAGTCCGAGATACAAGAGATTCAGAATTTATTTAATGAGATCTTTACAGGGACATCTACAGAAAATCAAGATTTAGCGGCTGCTCTTAAGAGTCTTCAACCTCAGAAAAGTCTGGATATTAAAGAAACAAAGCCTCCTGCACCAGATAGCTCCCTAGATACTTCTATAAAAGCCGATCCTATAAGAGTAATCGATTGGTCTACCCAAGATAATACACCGCACCCCATTAAAAACCCAGAAATCCACAAAATATGGGATCGGTTATTTCCGTCTGCTGGAGCCGATGGATCAGACAGAGGAGTTGAAAAAGGAACAATAGGAGACCAAGATCGAAAGGCTGTGGCCATTCGGAGATTAGCTAATATCCGTTATAAGTTCCTTCTACGAACAGCTCTACAAACGTGGCGGGATCTCCCTCGTTCTCAAGAAGGCGGGAACCCACCCTTACGAGCAGGTATATCACAAACATCATCAGAGAAAGTATCCTCTCCACTTCCCCCCCATATAGATTCATCAGACCCAATACATGTCCCATTGCATATAGGAGTTATGCTTTCACTGCCGGCCCAAAGTGATCCTGCTATAAATCCATTATCAGGAAGCGATCCTAGATTGGAAATTCCCAATGCAAGCGGGGCTTTTGTCCTAAGAAGCGCAAGAGATCGAGCTTCGTGGGCACCCAGAATTACCTTAAGTTTCAGAAGACTCCTAATAGAACAACCTATGGTTTTTCGGAGCTTTCCAGGAACATACCCATCACTCCGATTTTTACTCCCCAACGGGGGAAATAACAGATTTTCATATATACAAGAGCCCTTCTTGGGTCCAATACGACCTTTCTCTCATTCGTCGACTCCGCAGGGTGTTTCAGAGCAAGCAAACTTCCGGTTTGATCCGGCCATATCTAGGGCCTCCCCATGGGCAATCTCAATGTACGGTTTATTACAACTACTTCTAGGTAACCCATTGGTAAAGGATACGGCTGACACAAGGAATATAGAACCGAGCTTCGGTCTTTACTTACCGTTGCATAAAATACATACACCTAATCAATCGAACGGTGTGGGTTTCAGAACACACCTACTACTACAGGCTGACAGTGTTGGGGCCCCTCACAGCGTATTAATACCACGAACGAGGAGATTCGCTGAAGGGGGAAAGAAGGGATTCCCAGTTCTAAGAGGCCCTACAGAATTTCCAGGTCTAAGAAGACCTAAAGGATTTTTTCTTACACTAGCAACCAACGTGTTGGCTCAAGCAGTGCCTATTTTGCTGAAGGAAGCAAAACCCTCCCCCCGCGACCCGGCCACATCTACGGCGGCCCCATCGGCAATCACAATGCCCCCGTTCTCGGTAACTGAAGCAAACGCATTAAAGGCAGTAGATTCTAAAGTAAGCGAGAAATCAGAAAAAAGGGGCCCAACAGGGCAGCTTTGGGGGCTTTAAGGACAAGAATAACTCCAGCAAAAACAACATTATCAGCTACTGATCCTACCGCGCAAGTAAGGGGCTTTCGGGGTCAATTCGGATTGAGCAGGTAGCCAAATCCTTGTTAACATATTAAAAACCCATGGTGATTGGAAAGCGCCCAATGCTCATTTCCAACCAAACAGTCACGATCGAATCGATCTGGACAATCTGTCCAGATCGCAAATTCTTGGGGATATCATCAATAGACTGATCGCAGGCAGGAATACTGCGCATTATATAACAAAAGAAGTCTGTTACCGTCTTTTTTAAAGCATCATATGCATCATGAATCTCTAAGGGGCGTTTTTATTTAATTCCTCCACTCTTTCTATATTTAGATCCCCAAATAAAATGACATCCCCTGTTAAAGAGCAAGCTCTGATTTTTTGGGTTTTACCTATTTTAAGCTCAACGAGTCTGCCTGTTCATCTGAGCTATCCATGCTTCTGGATGGATTGTAAATATATGTTTCGAGCCACAGGTAAATCAGAAGACAGCCACTTTGATTATCCATAATAAAGGGATCTGTGTAACAATATTACAATCTAAGCAAGAGCTCCTCTTTTTTGAATCACAACTGATTGTATTACCCTATCAGAATGATTACGAAAGATAGTAAACTTTAATCTATTTGATAAAATACAGGATTGACAGTTAGAAAAGGATCGATAAACTAAGGTAGATGACAGAGATAGGGCTTAAACACATTATGCTGAAAAATTCCGATAAACAAGCACTGGAAGAGAAGAGAGCAGAAAAAACATCTACCCTCATTCATCAGGGGCGGCTGATACGTGTTATTCACCAAAGCTACCAAATAGGTACACATAGAGTCGAGGCAGACCTTGTTGAACATCCAGGAGCGGTTGGGATCCTACCGGTGGATCCTGAAGGCAAGATCCTATTGATTAAACAATGGAGACGGGCAGCTGGGAAGATATTAATTGAAATCCCTGCAGGCACGTTAGAAGCTGGAGAATCTACCCTTGAGTGTGCACAACGGGAGCTGCAAGAAGAGACAGGTTTTAAAGCCGGCCAGATAATCCCTCTTGGAATATTACATACGTGCCCTGGCTTTTGCACAGAAAAGCTATTTCTTTTTCTCGGGCTCAATCTTACACACTCACCCCTACCACCCGATGATAATGAAGCGATCGATCTGATGCCCGTATCATTAGAAGAGGCCCTCTCTCTTATGGATCAAGGGATGATCACCGATGCTAAGACTATTGCAACCCTATATTTTTATCTTAGATGGCGTGAAAAAACAAAGGATACATTGTGAGAGGAAAATCTGGTTTTCGAAAGGTAAGGATCCTTATATTGGCAACAGGTGCTGTGATCATCTCATCTATAGCTCTTGCCCCGCAGATTTTATCAACATCTTATGCAAAAGACGCCTTCGCAAAAATCCTTAGCAAAAAAATGAACTGCTCTGTCCAGGTGCAGTCGCTAAGCCTTTCTTGGTTTGCATCACAACATCTATACGGTATTACCTATAATGATCTTGCTGGCACCCTTTTTATGAGCTGTGAAAGCATTGAATCTAGCAGCTCTTTATGGGCAATACTTATCAAAAGCCAATACGGTGATATCCATATCGCAGCGCCCCATATAAAAATCAAAAAAGACCTCCACCCACCTGTTAAAGCTACACAGGTATCTATGCAAAAAGGATCGATGCTCACGATCCCAGGCTGGCAAGAGCTGATTGCAGCCAGATTCTCAAAAGTGGAAGGAACCATCAAAATCAGCTCTGGCTGTATCGATCTTACCTGCCCTGATATCGATCCTATCTCGATTTATGATATGGAAAGTATGATCCAGCTGCCTAATAAGCAAAAAGACTGCTCTATCTCTTTGCGTGCAAGTACTGAGCAAAATAAACAAAAAGGGTCGGTATCTTTCGATGGATCTGTAAAAGATATTCTATCGAAAGATGCCTCTTGTGATATCAAAGGATCAGTCATCAGCTTTCCAATCAAAGTAATCGATCAGATCAGCGCTTTGTTTATTTCCGGCTGCAAAGGATTTATGGAAGAGATGGTAGGAGAGACTCTGTCTATGAATCTATCAGGAAGGCTGTCTCAAAACAATGCCTTCCTCGATATAACAGCGTCCTCTTCTAAACTAAAGATACAGCTAAGCACCCTATCTGATGGGCGGGCAATCACGTTAAAAAATCCTGCTGATATACAGCTTTCTTTATCACCAAAGGTGCTATGCACCTTCGCTCCGATGATAGACAAATTGCCCATTGCAGCGCTCGATCTAAGCGCGCGCGTATCGAACCTATCGATACCTATTGAAGAAACAGGCATTCAATGGCGGGCATTAGAGGTGGCTGCAGGGATCACAACAGCTCCCCTACAAATACAGGGATTGGAGCGTGCTGATTATACAATCGGTGGGATTGAGCTATCTATATCCCGTCCTGCTCAAGCAAATGATATGCAAGTAGGTATCTACTGCCCTATTAAGACTAAAGAAGGGCTGTCTGAAATAAACATAGAGGGGACCCTACCCTTATTACCATCGCTCAGTAGCGATGGTCACTTACTAGCTCATTTTAACAAGATACCGACCCCTTTACTCAACACCCTCCTTAATTCTTCTTGGGCCTCTGTCATCCTCGGTGAATATGTAAGTGGCAGCGCTATGTTAACTCAGTTTGCATCCAATACCCCTTGGAAGCTGCAGCTATCTACCAAAACCCCAACCCTTGCCATCGAAGAAGCGCATATTCTGCTTGGAGAAAAAATTGAGCTGCAAACCCCCTGTTTTATTGAAGCCAACCCCAGCATAGAACTGATAAAGAAGCTAACTACAGGTCTGAATGTAAGCCTTGCTCTTCCGATAAAGATCGAGGTCAATAAGATGATTCTGCCTCCTAGCGAGCCGCTACAAAACCTGCAGCTGCAAGCGACCATTAAAGCCTCTGAAATACAGGTCCAACAGCTATCTCACAATTCCCCTTATATATTCAACGCCATTGAATCAACGATTTCTATCGATAGTCTGAATCAAATCGATATTGGACTGAAAAGCAATCTGATCAACCTCAATGTCTCTGGACTCTATGATCAAAACCGTATGGAGTGTGGCATTAGAAAGGGATCGAGTATAAAATGGCAGCTGACAGATCAACAACTACAGCATCTCATGCCCGCAGCTGATAGACCCTACCTCACGAGTCCTTCTAACCTGGTTATAGACATTGAGCAGGCAACAATCCCTCTGGAAAAGGGTGATCTATCGAACCTAAAGATCAATGCAAACCTCTTCTGCCAGGAGCTGCTGTTTGAGAATAAGGATAGCTCTTACCAATCGAGCCTGCAAAATACCAAACTGGGCATCGACATGCAGGCAGATGGGGCAAATATTAAAGTCATAGGCAGCACTACTGTTATCGATAAAGAACAGAACAAGGGGATGCTCTCTACTGAGATATCGACGACCATATCAGAGCCTCATACATGGGCTGTAAGGCTCCAAATCAAAGACATACCAACAAAAGCCCTGCAAATGCTAAGTGGTAAAACAAGCCGTCTAGAACATATCATCGGCAATAAAATCAATTTACGTGGTGATATACAAAAAGATGCTGCATATCAACAAATGGCACTTGAGCTGTCTACAGATAATATTCAGTTACAAGGGAATTTGTCGGTAGCTAACGGTGTAGTATCTATTAGTGGCAACCCTATCAAAGGATCTATCAAGATCACCCCTAGCAGCTATTTAGAAATCGATAGAATCATCACGCATCAAGAACCGAGCACCACCTACCAGTTGATAAAAGACTCTACCTTTGCTTTTGAAGTAAGCCAATTGCAAATCCCTCTTGGGAATAAAGACTCACCGGCATTTGACTCATTGTTATCTATGATGATAAAGGCAGGTAGTATGAAAGGCAAAATCAGCAATGATAGCCTGCGTCTTACCACTCCATCTAACAAGCAAGCGATCCATCTGAAAAACATGATGATGGCAATAGAAAAAAAGAGTCCAGACTCCCCTCTTGAGCTGCTGTTATCGACAGAGGCGATCTCTGCAAATAGCAAGGGATCAGAGCAAAGTGGTCTATTAAACGCAAAGGGTAGTATCACAGATCTTACAGAGAAAGATGGGCGCCTGGATCTATCTAAGATCTCCTCTTCTATAGACGTGCAGATTCATAGAATGCCATCGGCAGTCTTTGATTTTTTTGCCAGGTCACTCGGTGATTGTTCCTCTTCGTTTAATGCGATCTTTGGACCTGTTCTGAGCGTTGAAGGCAGAATCCAGCTAAAGAACGCCTCTGGACCAATCAGTATGAATATCAACAGCCCTGGCACGCGCGCATCTATTAACGGCAGCCTGTCAAATGGAACTCTGCTTTTAACAGAACCGATCTATGCTCAGGTAAATATGACACCCGAGCTCAGCCATTTTTTACTAGCTGGCGTCAACCCCCTATCGATTACAGAAATCAGGGCGCAACATCCCATTACTATGGAAGTAGACCCGAAGGGGTTCTCTATCCCTCTGACAGATTTTGAGATGTCAAAAGTAAATATTCCAAACGCTAAAATTGAACTTGGACAAATCGGCTGTAAGAATGAAGGGAACTTAAACATCGCGCTGAGCCTTTTAAAATCGGTGCAGCTATCACAAAACAATAACCTCTCTCTTTGGTTTAGTCCTATCGACCTACATATCAAAGAAGGCACTGTCGACGTAGAGCGGACCGAAATCCTTATCGCAGAAACCTTTGATATTGCCATATGGGGAACGATTCAACCGGTCAAAAACAAAGTGGATATGGTTTTAGGCCTTACAGCCGACTGTCTATCGAAAGCATTTTCTATTAGCAATCTACCACAAGATTATGTTCTGCAAATCCCTATGACAGGGACCTTGCAAGATGTAAAAATCAATACAGGAAAAGCCACCGCTAAGGTGGCAGCCTTGCTTGCTTTGAAGCAAGCTGACATAGCTGGCGGGGTAGCGGGCGGACCGGCAGGGGCTTTGTTTGGCAAGTTTATTAATAAACTAGGATCTCTGCCTTTAAATGACAAAGGGACTCCTCCTGCTAAACACCCCTTTCCATGGGAAACGGGTAAGGTGAAAAAAACACCTCCTGCAGAACCGGCTCAACCTAAAAAAAGAAAGGCCCATATCAAACAAAAAGATAAACCCTTAAAACAGGCTTTAAAAATTATTCGATAGGGGCCAAGTTGCCTTTTATATGATAAAGGCTTTAAACCTCACTGAATTCTATCGTAGCGTCACGCCTTGCTACACCTGATCGGGCTCCTGCCAGTTCCTGCGCCTTCGACTCTTCTGATGTAGATTCTGAAAGACCTAGGACAGGATCAACCGCACCTTTAATACCTTTAGCTCCACCAGCAGAAGAGTTTTCATCTACAGAAAATGGGGACACAACAGGGGCTCTTGTAAAAAAACTTGAGACTGCTGTAGCTGCTCGATCCCAAAGAGACTTAAGGCACTCAAAACATCTGCTAGCTATGCTACAGATTCTTTCTGATATTTCACTAAACTCAAATTTAAAATCAAAAGACCAACTTGCTGTAGAAGCTGGGGCCTCGGCGCTTATTGATACTGCCATATTATATTCCTTGGTTGATTTGTGGTTATATTCCGATTCTCGAGACAAAATAGTATAGCTAAAATTATATAAATGAACATTTTTTTTATCAAATCTAAGTTGGATTGAAGGCTTTTCATAGAGCAACTGATATGCAAAACTTTTTCGAGGATCAAGAGCAATAGCACCTGAAGAGAGGTTTCTGGAATAGGTAATCCAGAGGGGGTGATCGTTAAAATCACAGATTGCTTCCCAAGGATCTGGATCCAATAGTAGGGATCACTTCATTGAAAAATTAACGAAACCGATTTTATTCAGCACTCAATTAACTTACAACAAGCGCTCTAAATGTCATCTTTTGAATCTCTGTACTTCTTCTGCCATTGTACATGGAAAATATTAGAGCTCGTGCTTTGACCCGAAAAATCTCTATTGCATTGGTTCAATAGAAATACCGCATTGTAATGCTCTGATCTCCATTACAATCGATTGAGCGAAATGGTTTATCTTCTGTTTCCAATTTAATGCCTATACTATTTTGAGACGAATATTTTCGATCAGTACAAAGGAACACTTGCCAAAAGAGATGTTGCGTTCATACTTGTTTTTGATTGCCATTTTTTATTTCCACGAACTATGCCATTCAAAAAATTCTGAGGGCCGTATTTTAAACCGAGCGAAATTCCCCTCATGAAGACTGCTTACTTCAATTTCAGCGATTTCGACAAAACGATTTCGATCCTCAGCGGATATATTTTCGTTGGCAAATTGTGAAATGAATTGAGCGCTTTTCAACTTATCCATCTTATTTTGAACAACTGTACAAACAGCTTGCCGAATGAAATCACGATAACGTACTCGAAATGGGTCCGGTTGTCCTATAGCTTCAAGGGTTGCTAAATAAAGTGAGGCTGAACGTTCATAGGCCCAAACAAAAACGTCTCGAAAAAGTTCGATGCGATTTAGTTCATAGATGGCAAGCAAGCCTTGTATGTAATCAGATTCAGGAACATCGACAAATGAGAGTGGGCTCAAATTTTCTCGAATAAAGGGAATATTGCCGGCTAAACGGGCGACTCTCTTATTAACGTCGAGAAATGGCTGCAAATAAGGCAAATGTACCATTAGGAAAAACGACTGTTCAAATGGATTTTGAATGGCGTTAGCCTTTTGGATAATGAGCTGAAAATATTCCTCGATTAATTGCGGTATTTCGAAGGGATGATAAACCGATTTTCCAATTTTAACCGGCATTGTTCTCAATCTTCCACATGCTTTTGGATCCATGAGTAAATAGTGAGAAAGAAGTCCGTGAATATTTAAAATCGTATAGCGATTAATATCAACCTCTTCGGCTATATCTACAATAAATTCAATGGCTGCTTTGTGATTTAAGATCATTTGAGTATCCATCCAGTTTTTTCCAGGAGCCTCTTCCCCAGTTGCAAGCAACCGTTCTGTTTCAAGTAGGGAATAGGTGTTTCCTTCTAAACGACTGGAGTTCCAGGATAAATCAATCAAAAGCCGCTGATAGATTTTTCTTGCATAAGTTCCGGCAGGGTGTCCCTTTTCTGCACCAGCTCCTAATTTAAATAATTTTTCAATAATCGATTGAGATAAGTAGAATGTTTTATTTGGTTCGTACGAATCTAGGAATTCTCTTCGATAGCTTACGTGTTGGCGTAGTTGAATCGGAACCGATATCTGTTTACGCACTTCTTCTGCCTCAGTTGAAAGGGGGATCTTAAACGTTGTTTCTGTTGCTTTAGAGAGTTGTAATGTTTGTTTATTTTCTGCAACTTGGTTGAAGTAATATTTGGTATTTCTACCGGCACCTTCAATTCTCAAAATACCAGATTTAATAAGAGTGGATAATCTATGTTGTACAGTTCTCTTAGGTGTGACATGGTTCATGAATTTCAGCAGTTCTTCTATGGCAATACCATTAGGATGGCATCTGACAATTTCTGCTAGATTTTCAATCTCTTTTTTTAAGTTTTTAGACATTTTTTACCTTTGATAAGCATAACACAGTTGCGCGATTCCTTTTTTTGCGCAAAATCTAGAGAAAATTTGCGCAAACATCCTTTTTCGTGCAATATTTTACCTTATTATTGCGCGATCTCCAATTTTCGCGCAACTTTTTTTGCTCTTTTCATCCATTTTCGTCTACTCGTTGGAAAAAACGTGATTCCTACGAAGAATTCTGATAACAAGCGTTAACAAAATCGCCCCCCCTTCGATCATAGAATTTTTTATAAGTTTTTTACTGTCAAAATATTATATATATTACCTAGAACCTAAAAAATATATTGTCAACTCCCAACGGATGCGCAATTCTGCTTAGCATGCTGAATTCTCAATGTTTTCTCAGAAGGATCTCATCGTGAAATGAAATCAGGCTAGATTTTACATCATTAAGATGACAAAGAAGGTAAAATGTTCAGCAGAAACTCTTCTACTGGAACGCAGCTGATTTCATCCTGGATCAAACGTCTATGACCACGATAGAGAAGAAAAGGTTTCGCTTCGGGATAATCCTCTTTAAAAGCTTTCAGGCCAGAAAGATCACTCCGAGAGACCATGTCCCCATTTTTCACTTCGACAGCAATAAAACAATTTTTTCCGTAAAGAACGAAATCGACTTCTGACCCTCCGCGTGTACGCCAAAAAGTTAATTCGTAATCTGCCTGTTGATCATCTATCCAAGCCTTAAGATGTTGGGCCACTAATCCTTCCAAGGCAGCCCCATGAATCTCTTCTGGTCTATCTAATGGGCCTTTTGGGCGAAGAGCTTGAAATACGCCTATATCAAAAAGATAAAATTTTGGATGGGAGGTTAAGGCTCTCTTCGCTCTTTTTGTAAAAACATTCAAGGTGTAGGCAAGAAGCATATCTTCTAGAATCTGTAGATAATTAGATACTGTCGATCGGCTAACATTGCACTCAGAGGCAATATTATTTAAATTAAGTAAAGACCCATGAGAAAAGCTCATGACTTCCAAAAACCGAGCGAAATCTCCTATATTTCTTACCAATCCTTCAGCTTGAATTTCCTCTTTTAGATAAAGTGCCGTGTAGGTGGTTAATACTGATTCAGGAGAAGTATTATCCCATGCCAATGGTAGCATGCCTATTTCCAAAGCTCTTTTTAGGGAAAATGACGATCCCATTTCAGCGGCCACGAATGGATTCATAAACTTGAGCAGAGCCCTGCCAGCTAGCAAATCAACGCCAGATCGCTTAAGCTTTCTTGCAGATGAGCCAGTCAGGATGAATTGGTACCCTCTTTTTTGTTCTATAAGATAGTGGACGACAGAAAGTAGTTCTGGGATTTTTTGAATTTCATCAATGACAATAGTTGCATTATCACCCGCTCCCTCGGTAGTGCTAATAAGACGTTCAGGCTTTGCTATATAAAAGTTGACCTCATTAGGCAAAAGAAGATCAATCCACACTGCATTTGGGTAGTGGTCTTTTAACCATGTGGTTTTCCCCGTTCCTCGAGGTCCTAAAAGAAAAAAACTTTGTGTGGGTGCGTCTAACAAGCGTTTTAGGTGTCGCATTTTTACAACTCGATTGTTATTTTGAGTCTCATTCTTACATTTTTGATGTAAAATTGCAAGAGAACACTAATCGTTTAAGCGATTTATTTTAAATTATCTTATTTAAAATAAGTAATTTAAAGATAATCTAAAATAATTTACGCAAGCTATTTAGCGGTTTCCCCTGACCATTTTTTTTCATGTAAGTAAAACATTTCTTTGGCACACTTTTAGACCTTTATTTGCGTTTGAGGTTCCTTGTTATGGACATCCCTGTAAGCCAGTCTTCTTTTGCTGACCGCTTAAAAAAAATATGTAAATCTATGCATTTTCGCAGAAAGGGTCGGCAGCATAAGCTCTGCTCCCCAGATTAAAAGGGGTATGGCAAAAGCAAACTCACCGCTTGGATCTTCATATAAATACGGACTATTAAAAAGATACTGATATAGATTCGAATGGTTCTCAGGTCCAAGGGGATCGGTAGTCAGCCATCTTCTAAAAATAGGATCGTAATAACGCTTACCAAAATACACAAGTCCTGTATTCGAATCATACCTTTTTCCTGTATATGCATAAGGAATATCATCAGATAGTCCCATACCAAATGCGTCACAGTTATTTTGTTTGACAATCTTTTGAGTGCGTATATCAACTAAAGAGCGAATGACTCCCTGGACATCGACCAAGGCAGCATACGGCAATTGTTTGATCTCTATAGTGACAGGGGCATTCTTACCTGGAATTTTCAGCTGCTGTGCAATCCCTTCTTCAAAGGCTCCTATTTCTTTATCTTTAGGATACAGAAAGGCGGTATTGCCTTTCTGTATCCTTCGACCTAAAGCGTCATATGTAAAGCTCTCATCATGTGCTCGGATCAGCTGATTGAATTCATCATAAACAAACCCTTCCTTCCAATGGTTGCCATTCATGTCATAGGCAAGTCCTTTAATTTGATTTAAGGAGTCTACCTGTATCGGCTCATTGTTGAGCTGAATAAGGTTATAATGAACATCATAGGCGGCTGTAAATTGATCAGATTCTGAGATCATCTGCGACAAAGAGTCGTAGGTATAGGTTCTATCACCTTTACTTACAATGTTACCAGATGGGCTATACTCTATCTCTTCTTGGAAATAAGGATTTTCTTGGTAGATCCTTCTGCCTCTTTTGTCATAATCATAACGGGTTTGAAAAAAACCGTTTTCTAAACAAGGATTGCCTCTGGCATCATAATCCTGGT
>CAMCLJ010000019.1 GCA_945875745.1 Chlamydia trachomatis | reverse complement strand
AGAGATTTGATCAAGTAGGTTCAGAGTGGAAGCAAGACCGTGATCATCCCGATGTTTAACTAATAACTTGGTTAATTCTGGGCTTTGTCTGCCAGAAATATTCAATGTAAGGGCTTCATCCATTACTCTATATTGCAATTGAGAGAAAGCTGCTCTGCTGACCTTCGGATTCAAGGTTTTTAAGGCCTCGTTTAATTTGCTATAACTCGCTTTAGTTTTTAAATCAGCAGTTACTGTTAATTTATCATTTTCTAAGGTTAGATATCCCTTTTTCCCGATTAAATTATTGACCTGTTGATCTAGCTCGGTGAGTTTGCCTCGTTGGGGTACTGAATTTGAGGAGGCCTGTGAGAAAGCTTTTTGTGTAGGAGATAACGGATCTGACATACCATACCTAATTTTTTATCCGTATTTTTATGTATTAGATCGAATTCCTTATCAGATTAGATAAAAAAAACTGTCATTTTTATAAAAAACAGAATTAATTTTTTAATTCATGCTATTAAATGATAGCTATAATTATAAATTTTTATTGTCAATTTAATTTATTGTTTAAGTGTAAATAGGTCGAGGATAGTCGGTAAAACAGAGCTGGGGTTATTCAGGATTTTTCGATGTACGGGTATATTTTTATATTGGGAACAAAAAGAGATTGCCTACACAAGTCAGGCAGCAACATGATCGTATAGGGTGGTGGTCGGGAGCAGCTTGCTATTAATCCGTTCAGAATAGATATATTCCTGGATAAGCTAAGGATGGTTTAGGACAGAAAAAAACCCACTAATTTTTCAATTAGTGGGTTGAAAAGACTCCAAAAAAATACTAGGCTTATAAAAGTCTAGTATTGTTTTTGCCAGCTTCCTCTTTTACGATCGGAGTTCTGAAATCCACCG
The DNA here is from genome assembly GCA_945875745.1 of Chlamydia trachomatis. Taxonomy (GTDB): domain Bacteria; phylum Chlamydiota; class Chlamydiia; order Chlamydiales; family Rhabdochlamydiaceae; genus VGMB01. The sequence goes on along the minus strand of CAMCLJ010000019.1, from coordinate 27,971 downwards.
CCAGTTCTTTTTTGTTCAGGATGAGCGATGTTAACAACGAGTGTTCTACCGCCTACATCTGAACCATGAACTGAATCAATAGCTTTTTGAGCAGCATCTTGAGTTTCCATTTCAACAAAGCCAAAACCTTTGGACTTGCCTGTGAATTTATCTGTTACGATACGTACAGATACTACTGCACCGAAAGGGGCAAAAACGTCTTTTAGTTGTTCTTCGGTGATGCTGTAAGGAAGGCTCCCTACGTACAGTTTTTTGTTTTGGGACATATTCAATTACTCCATGTAAATATTGGTGCCAGTTGTCTTAGGGTACTCTCCAACCGGAAGCCAAATACTGGTAACCGCACGCTGGACAAACTCAAGAGCAACAAAACGCCTGCCATTTTATCAAAAAGAGGGTTTCCTTGTCGATAGTGAAAATATCAATTTTTTTTTATATAAGATCTGTTTGCAAAAAAAGCCCAACCTTTTATGAACAAAGGAACAGTTAAGGGTGAAATTATGCGTTTTTTTTCTGCGATTACAGCAATTTGTATCGGGTTTGCATCTTTAGGGTATAGTGGGGATAAAGAAGAGGCTAGCTTGTGGCTTATTCAAGAAGAGTTTATTAAGTTTGGCGCGAAAGATGCTTATGAAAATTTACAAGAAGGATGGATGGAGGGGTTTGCTAAAACATTGGCAGCAGGTGGTATGTGGCGTAATAAACAAAATCTGTGGACTATATACGGCTTGCAAGTCCAACAAGAGCCCCAATACATGTATATGATTCCTCTGCGGGATAGCTGCTCTCTGATTGATTTTTTTAATAAGAAAAACCAGTACAATCAGGCCCTGCCATCAGAGCAAAAATCTGAGAGTCAGTCGCTGCTTTCCTTGTTAAATTTTTCTGTAAATAGCCTGCACCTATACTTAAAAGACTGCTCGTACCCTCAGACCATCCGAGAGGATGTTTTCGAAAAAAAGCCTTTTATTAGTTACTCCGTATACGGGATTACACCTGGCTATGAAACAGTCTTTGAGGACGCCATCCGACAGCTTGTAGCTGATGCTGCCTCTAGTCGATCCTCCGCTTGCTGGCGGGTTTGGAGGGTGCTTATTGGATCAGACTCCCCTAAGTATGTGATTATGGCATATGGAGCTGCAAGTGTTGATTTAGAGGGAGATAAAAAGATTCTGAAGCCTTTGGAAGGATCTGTAAAAGATATTATACGGAATAAAAAAGAGGGGACTGGGATTTTTAAACCAGGTATTTCTTTGATCCCCTAAAAAAAGGAGAGGGTATGGCTTTTAAAGAGACAGTGCAGAATATGAAGCAGCTGCTGGCCGATCTATCAAGGGATTTGGATAAAGGCTTTTTAGGAAACAAAGCTGCCCTGCAAAGAGTACGGGTTAACTCGATTCTTTTTGAAAAGACATCGAAGGTCTTTAGAAAAGAATCGCTTGCACTCCAAAAAAAAGAAGAGAGGGTTCCTTTAAAAGCTTCTATTAAAAAAACTAAGGTCAAAAAGATTTCAAAAAAGTCCTAAAGAAACCTTCTCTATTACAAGCTATTTTATCCCTTGCTTTTTCTCAGAGGGACCTTCTATAGTTTTAAAGCTATGAGCAAGACACCATTCACAAAAATTGATGTTCTAATTGAAAAGTTTGCTGCAAAGGGCTACGGGGTAGGCTTTGCAAGTAAACAAGAGGGTTTACCAAAGCATAAAATCGAAGTGCCTCATACAGTTCCGGGTGATCGGGTTCAAGTAGAAATCGGTAGAAAACATAGTGGTACGTTTCACGGTTTTTCCCTTCAGGTGCTAAACCCTTCGATTGATCGGGTCCCTACCCGCTGCCTCCACGCCAGTTCTTGTGGTGGATGCGTTTGGCAGCAGATGAGCTATCAGCGTCAATTAGAGCATAAGGCTCGGTTGATTCAAGAACTGTTTGCCCCATATCTTTCTCAAGGTACTGAGGTCTTCCCTATTATTGAATGTACAGATCCTTGGGCCTATAGAAATAAGATGGAGTACACCTTTTCGCAAAATAAAGGGGGAGAAAAGTTCTTAGGGCTCATTATGACCGGTGGTAGAGGTAGGGTCTTTAATTTAACAGAATGTCATTTAACTCATCCCTGGTTCCAAGAAACGGTTAAGGCGGTACGAGGATTTTGGGAGGTCAGCGCCCTTAAAGCCTACAATATGCGAGACAATTCAGGCTCTTTAAGAAATTTAACCCTACGCAAGGCAGAGCATACTCAAGATCGTTTAGCTATGCTTACCGTATCAGGACATCCTGACTACGCACTCAAAAGATTAGAACTGGATGCTTTAGTAAAGGTTCTTTTAGAGGTAGTGCCCATAGAAGAGCACCCTCGCTATAGTATTTTTTTGCGGGTCCAGCAAATTCTTAAGGGATCTCCTACCCAGTTTTATGAAATGCATCTACATGGACCAGATTGCTTAACAGAGCAGATTCACTTGCCTAAACAGGCAAAAGATTTTTCTTTTAAGATTAGCCCTACTGCATTTTTTCAGCCGAATACTCTTCAAGCTGAAAAGCTATATAGTAAAGCCCTCGATATGGTTGGAGAAGATCCCCTGAGTCATGTTCTAGATTTATACGCAGGCACCTCTACTCTTGGTATTTTGTTTTCTTCGCAAGCCAGCCAAGTCACTTCAATTGAAATTAATCCTCATGCAGTTTTTGATGCAGAAGTGAACAAAGAATGGAATAATATCTCCAATCTCACCGTCAAAAGAGGGGATGTTGCCGAGGTGTTAGCAGAGCTTAGAAAAGATCCAGGGTTTCAGACAGACCTTGTTGTATTAGACCCACCAAGAGCTGGCTTGGATGATAAGGCGCTCAGTCATGTGGCTGATCTGCTCCCTGACAAGATCTTGTACATCTCGTGCAATCCATCGACGCAAGCGATAAATATTCAGTATTTTATTGAGCACGGCTACCGGCTGACTGCAGTGCAAGCTATCGATCAATTTCCTCATACAATTCATCTTGAAAATATCTGCCTTTTAAAGAGGGTGGTCCCTTAACTTTTTCTATTGCTTTTCGTTGATGTGATAAGGCATGGTATCGGTTCTATTAGAAGTATTATTTTTTGAAACATAAGGACAGATTTATGAAAAAAACAATGGCTGTTTTAGCTGGTATGGTTCCTTTTTTAGGAACAACTGCCGTGTTCGCAGACGGAGTAGAGGCTGCTCCAGCACAGGGGAATTTTACACAGACCCTGGTTATGATTGGTGTAGCACTCATGTTTTTTTATTTTATTTTATGGCGCCCTGAGCAGAAGCGTAAAAAAATGATGGATCAGCAGCGTAGTAGTATGAAGCCCGGAGACAAGGTTACTGCTATGGGTATTGTTGGAACTATTGCTAAAGTCCAAGATACAACAGTAATCCTTAAAATGGTCGATGGAGCAAAAATAGAGGTTCTAAAAGCTTCTATCACTGATGTTCAGGCCTCTGGTCCTGAATCAGTGACTACCATTGATTCTGGTGATTCGAAGTAAGTCTGATTGTTCTTAGCAAGATACAGAATGGGTTCTGTGTCTTGCTTTCTTGTTAACCTATAATTTTTCTAATATCTAAGGCGTGGTTTATGAGCATCATTAGGAGAATATTCTTTTTTCTTTTTATTAGTTTTTTTCTTGTCTCTCTTAGGCTGCCGGATGATTACGATGTGGTATATTTGACCTATACCCAGGATCCCTCTACCTCGATTTCAGTCCTGTGGCATGCTCCTTTGTCTCAAACAGAATCTAAGCTTCTATATCGATTGAAGGGAAGCTCTGATTGGTTGGAGGTTCAGGGGCGGGTTATTCGAATTGAAAAATGGGATCATTCGATTCATAGGTTTGATTTGGCTAATTTAAAGGCTAATCAGTACTACGAGTTCCATTGTAGCAATCCTTTAGCAGTTCATCTTTTTCGCACCCTTCCATCAGATCTGCATGAAAAGGATTTAAAAATAGCCATTGGTGGAGATGCTTTCCGCTCTTTGCCCAGCTTTCAAAAAATGAATCAGGTGATTGCAGCAGAAGATCCTGATTTTGTGGTTGTCGGCGGAGATATCGCTTATACAATTGGAGCTAAAAGGGTCTTATTTAAAAAGGACAACTGGGAGCTTAAAAGATGGGTCACTTTTTTTTCTGAATGGACAAAGACTATGGTAGGCAAGGATGGGCGACTGATCCCAATAGTTCCTGTCGTTGGCAACCATGACGTTCCCCCAAAGCAAGTAGATCCCCGGACAAACGCTATTTTATTTTATGATCTCTTTGCTTTTACCCAAGACAATATTCCCTATAGGACCCTTGACATAAGCAACTACTTGTCGTTATTTCTTTTAGATACCGGTCACTCTTACCCCATTGAAGGGAGGCAGACCGATTGGCTTCAATCTGCGTTATTAGAAAGAAGGGATGTGCCTTATAAGTTTGCAGCTTATCACATCTCTGCCTATCCTTCTGTATATAAGTATAACAAGGATACCTCGCAAAAGATTAGGCAATATTGGAGCCCTCTGTTTGAAGAAAGTGGAGTACAGCTTGCTTTTGAACATCATAACCATGCCTATAAAAGGACTTTCCCGATTAAAAATGAAAAAGTCGATCCAAATGGTGTTGTGTATATCGGAGATGGTTGCTGGGGAGTTTCTGCCAGAGCTCCATTTAATGCCTGGTATCTGGAGAAAAAGATGAAGCAGGCTTGTATGAATTTTATTCATTTATCAAAAGATCGTTGCGACGTATCTGTATTGGGTCTTAACGGGACTTTATTAGATTCAATGAGTGGCGTAGGTAAATCAGAAAAATAAGATATAGAGTTAAAAGGCGGCAGCTTGGACAGGTCCAGCTGCCGCGATCGATATTAAGAGCTGTAGCTTGCCTCTACTAGCTGTTCTAACACCCTTCTTGATCGATCAATAAATTCGGATAGTTTCGCAGGTTCTAATTCCCTTTGAGAAAGCAAAGAGAGTTCATAGATCTGCTGCACTAACTCTTTTGCTAGCCCTGGGTTTTTCCTTTCCATATGAGGTAGTGCGTTCATGAGCTTACTATTGGTATTTACAATGAACTTCTTTTTATCCATCATGCCGGAAGGAAAAGATTGTTGAGATAGTGCTAGAGTATCCCTCATTCTTCGCAGATCTTCATCGACTAAAACAAAGCCTGGTAAAGAATCAGAAGCTAAGCTCTTAGCTTCTACCTCCACTTCATAAGATGTAAGGGATGAGCGGATAAAATCAGCAAGTTTTGCTGAAGCTGTTTTTCCATCTGCATCTAAAACTGTGTTTTCTTTCGATGTATCCAAAAGGGAATCATCCAGGCCACCATCAATCCTTTGGAATTTTGTCGGTCTCACTTTTCCTTCTAGAAAGTTCATTAGGTGGGTGTCGACAGGAGAAGTTGAATATAGAACTTCTATGTTATTTTCTTTATAGAAATGTAAAAAATCAGACTGCTGGCTTGGATCAGACGAGGTATAAAAGATCTTTTCTAGACCCTTTTCTTTATTTTTCTCTACATACTGCTCTGTCGTGATCCATTCACCAGATACTGTTTTCCAAATCAAGAAGTCTTTTGCTTTTTCATAAAATTTATCATCTTGCAGGACACCTAGTTTGACAATGAGTTCAATATCTGCCCAGCTAACGGTGAATTTCTCTTGCTCTGTGTTATATAGGGATTGGAGTTTGTCTGCGATTTTTTTGGATACATGGGTGGATAGTTGCCGCACCGTCCTGTCCATTTGCAGGTAGCTTCTAGATACATTAAGAGGGATATCTGGGCTGTCTATGGCACCCTTTAATACCATTAGGTAGTCAGGGATCAGATCTTTACAGTTGTCAGATACAAATACCCTATTACAGAACAGTTTGATATTGCTTTGGTTCCAGTCAAAACGTTTATTAATTTTAGGGAAGTATAGAATCCCTTTTAAATGGAATGGGTAATCAACATTCAGGTGAATCCAAAATAAAGGATCTGGGTCCATGGGGTATAGGGAGCGATAAAATTCTAAATATTCTTCTTCAGTGCACTGAGATGGGCTTTTCAGCCAAAGAGGCTCTTTTTTATTGATGTGAGCGCCATTCAAATAGATCGGGTAAGGCAAAAAGCTACAATACTGTTCTAAAAGGGACCTGATTTTATGTTCCTCTAAGAATTCATCGCTATCATCACCGATATGTAGGGTGATATCCGTTCCTCTTTCAGCTCTGGCCCCTTCTTTCAGATCGTATTCAATTCCTCCATCGCAAGACCAAAGCGCGGAGCTTGCTCCTTCTTGATAAGATAGGGTGTCAATAGTTACCTGACTTGCCACCATATAAGCAGAGTAAAATCCAAGTCCAAAATGACCAATGATCTGTTCTTTTTCGTTGTCTGATTTATATTTGCTTACGAATTCTTCTGCTCCGGAAAAAGCTAGTTGCGCGATGTATTTCTCAACTTCTTCTGCTGTCATACCGATACCGGTATCGACAAAACGCAGGGTCTTGGTTTCTTTATCGAGGAATAATTCGATCTTTAGCTCATCATCATTTACTGTAAGGAGCCCCTCTTCACGAAGAGTTTTACATTTACTAAGGGCATCACAGGCATTGGATACAAGCTCCCTTACAAAAATGTCTTTATCCGAGTACAGCCATTTTTTGATAATAGGAAGTATGTTTTCTGTGTGAACTTTTAGCGTTTTTTTATTCATATACCGCTCCTTGGTAAAATTTTATTGGAATTTACTAGTATAGCCCCTTTTTCTAAAAACTGCAATCCCTGCATTTAGAATAATATTACCGCTTGTTTAAAAATCTTTTAGACTACATACCTTAAATATAAGGGTATAAAAGGGATCCTATGAAAGTTCTTATGAGCCAGCTTAATCCAACTATCGGGGATATCGCTGGCAATACCAAAAAAATTATTGAATGTTTAAGCAGTGCCAGAGATCAGGGCATAGACGTAGTCCTTTTCCCCGAGCTTGCTATTTGTGGCTATCCGCCAGAGGATCTGTTGCTTCGCAAGGGATTTGTGGCAGCCATTAAAGGAGCCCTCGATCAGATTATACAGGCATCGAGTGGTTTATTTGTTGTTGTAGGAGTTATTCGTAAGAATCCCCAGCCTGGAGAGAAACCTCTGCTCAATAGCGCCGCTGTGATTGAAAATGGAAGGCTTATCGGGTTTCAAGATAAATGGTTGCTACCTACCTATGATGTGTTCGATGAAAGGAGGTATTTTGAGCCGGGAACAGAGACTCAGATTTGGGAGTATAAAGGGGTTAAATACGGCATTACCATTTGCGAAGATATTTGGGGACATGCAGGATGTGTAGACTTAACTCATTATGCCCATGACCCGATCCGCGCTCTTAAAGCTCACCATCCAGATGTCCTCTTAAACCTCTCAGCTTCCCCTTATCATTATCAAAAGCCAGATACAAGGGCTCATGTGTGCGTGCAGGCTGCCAAGACGCTGGGGTGCCCCATTCTTTTATGCTGTCAGGTAGGGGGCAACGATCAGCTTGTATTTGATGGATATAGTATGTATGTGGATAAAGATGGACAGTTAGGTCAGATAGCTAAAGGGTTTGAAGAAGATCAGCTTATTATAGATTTATCTCAAAAGGCTAATGCTGGATCATTGCGATATGATCCTCTTCATGATTTATACTCAGCCCTTGTCCTTGGAGTAAAAGATTACTTTTATAAATCGGGCTTTAAAAAGGCTTGTTTGGGTTTATCTGGAGGGATCGATTCCGCTCTTGTAGCGTGTATTGCAGTAGAGGCTTTAGGTAAGGAGAATGTAGTGGCTATTGCTATGCCATCTCGTTTTAGTTCTATTGAGAGTTTGCAAGACGCTAGATCTTTGGCATTAAATCTTGGTATTACCCTTGAAGAAGTTAGTATTGAAACGCCTTTTCAATCTTTTTTAGATTTGCTCGGGCCCTATTTTGAAAATCGAGTAGCAGATGTAACAGAAGAAAATCTGCAGGCCCGTATAAGGGGTATGATTCTTATGGCGTTTTCTAATAAATTCGGTTACGTGGTCTTAAGTACAGGTAATAAAAGTGAGCTTGCAATGGGATATTGCACCCTATACGGGGATATGTGCGGGGGATTAAGTGTCATTTCAGATGTTATAAAAACACAGGTCTATACCCTCTCTCGCTGGATTAATCGTAATAGGGAAATTATCCCTGTGTCAACAATTGATAAACCACCTTCTGCCGAACTTAAACCAAATCAAAAAGATACAGATTCACTACCTGATTATGATATCGTAGACAAAGTGCTGCAGGGGTATATCGAAGATTATTTATCGCCTGAGGAAACAGCCACGCAATATCAGCTTTCACTTGAGCTTGTCTTGGATTTAGTAAAACGGATTCATAAAGCAGAATATAAGAGGCGCCAAGCTCCCCCTGGCATTCGTGTCAGTAAAAAAGCTTTTCCAGTAGGCAGAAGATATCCGATTGTTCAGAAATGGGTCTAGAGTTCAGACCACGCTAAAGGGATCGCCTCGGCAAGGGTGTTTTTCTTATGGCGTAGCATCATTAAACGATCGAAGCCAACAGCTACCCCTGAGCAATCAGGCAGTCCTTTTTTAAGGCTCTCTAGAAAATGGTGATCTATTGGTAGAATCTCTTTACCGATGGCTGCTCGTTTAATATTGGCAGACTCAAGTCTTCTTTTTTGTTCTATTGGGTCTGTGAGCTCGTGATATCCATTAGCCAGCTCTATACCTTGAAAATAGATTTCAAAACGCTCGGCTACCAGATCATCTTGATGTTGTGTTAGCTGAGATAGTGCTGCTTGACTTGCTGGAAAATAAGATAGAACAAAAAGGTTCCCATCACCCAGTGACGGTTCAATAAAAAAGCTTACAATATATTGTAGTAGGGTATCTTTATCCCACGAGTGCAAATCGCTAGGGTGCTCTCCCGCTTGTTGTTTGATATAATAACATAGGTCGGCTGTAGAGCTTGTGATGTAGTTTAAACCTGTGAACTTATAGATCAGGTCTTTATAACTCATTTCTTGTACTGGCATTTCCTTTAAGAATAGCTTAATAAATGAAAGGGTGTCTTTGATGATTTCTTCAAAAGAGCACGACATTTTATACCACTCTACCATAGTAAATTCTGGGTTATGGAGCCTGCCTTCTTCTCCAAAACGATACACATGGCTAATTTGATAGATGCTGCCGATTCCTGCTGCAATAAGCCGTTTCATCGCGTATTCTGGCGATGTGTGAAAGTATCCTATTTTTCCATCGTGCATTTGGGTGGTCATCACATCGATATGCAGATCGATTGGGGCAGAGGAGCTTAAAATAGGGGTATCTACTTCACAAAGATCTAAGGTAGAAAAAAAAAGACGCGCTTGATGTAGCATCGTAGCGCGGTCTTTTAAAAGAGAGATTTTAGATTCGAGAGACATACTCTCCTGTACGAGTGTCCACTTTAATTTTCTGTCCTTCTTCAATAAAAATCGGGACCTGTATTTTGGCTCCTGAGTTAGTAATAGCAGGTTTAAGGACTCTGCCTGAGGTATCACCTCTAATGCCAGGTGCTGTCTCTGTAACGGTCAGTTCAATAAATGTAGGTGCTTCTAGATCGATCGGCTGCCCTTTATAAAAAGTGATTGCGTAGAGGATCTCTTCCAGAAGCCAGCATTCTTTGTCGCCGATAAGAGTAAGGGGTACAGAGATTTGTTCGAAGGTGTTATCATCCATAAAAACTGCGCTATCATTTTCTTTGTATAGCATTCTCATTTTTGTTTCTTCGATATCAGCGATATCGACTTTTTCCCCTGATTTAAATGTCTTTTCAACGACGCGTCCTGTTTTTAGGTGCTTGACCCGCACTCTATTAAACGGCTGTCCTTTTCCTGGTTTTACAAATTCATTTGAAACCACGTTATAAGGCTCACCCTCAATTTCTATTTTAAAACCGGGTTTTAGGTCTCCTGTGCTATATTGCGCCATAGATTTTCCTGGGTGTTTGTCTGTATAAAAAAAGGAATTTTGAACAGGTTTTATTTAAATTGCAATCGTTAAACTTTTTTATCGAGTCTTCGTTTAAAAGTAGATCAGAAGATTTTTTGATAACTAGTAAAGCGATCGTAAATATTCATGTGGACACATTTAATTTCAATAGGTGAGCAAGTTCTATTAAAATCGCTACATAGTTAAATCGCCTTTGGGTCAAATAAACTTTCAAGCCTTCTTATGTATAAAAAACTTAGATATGTATCAGAGTAAATACTTGAACTGCGTTATCTTTTTCCTTCTGAATCTGCCTGCGCAGGTTTATCTGCCATACCTTCGATTGGCTTATTCAGAGAGGATCTCACGGATCTTTATATGAGCTCGCAGTGAACAATACTTAAAAAATAAAACCAAGAGTTGAAATACGAAAAATCTTTATTTTCTACGAGGAGAACGTGCTTGGTATGAGATTCGCTTACATATTGGAAAATTTTTTCCCCAGATAGGCGAAAAGGCTTCCTTGTTAAGTCTAATTGTCGATAACCGCCCTTATTGATATCTTTGTTTTTACAAGTCAGGGTAATAGGGTTGACATCGTTAATAATAAACCAATATTTAAACTGTCGAAATTGCCTAACAATCTGATAAATATATGCGAATGGCAGGTGCTGGAGAACATCTGTACAGATAAGTAAATCAGCTCCAGGTAAGGGATAATTGACCCCATCAGCTAATTGAAAAGAAATATTAGATGCTCGAAAGTTCTCTAAGTTTTTATTTACTACCGATTCTACAACTTCGATATCTCCATAATTAATCCCATCCCAACAAATGGAATTGCCTACCCTAAAGTCTCCACATCCCAAATCAACAACATTTGCAATCTGATGGTCTGCTAGAAACTCCTGCAGAAATGCTAGATAGGAAGCAGTATTTTTAGGATCCGATCCGCCACCTGAGGTGCCTTGTCCATTTTCATCGCAACCCAACACACCATTTTAATAAATATAGCCAAAGGCTAATTCATTACAGATCGGAATATTCTTATCAAAATTAGCATAGATTGCATTTAGGGCTAGACAGAGAAGTAACGAAATATAAAATCGGATAGATATATAAACCACCTTAATAAAAACAAACGATATAAGACTATATTAAAATAAATTTAATGTGCTAATAAAAATACGGTTATCTCTCAGTAAAGAAAAATCTTAAGGGTGAGGGATTGATGTCTAAAGTCAATAGCTGATTTATTATCTAAGAATAATCTCAGCCAATCGATGCAATTATCGTTTTTAGAATCAAAGAGTCAGTAGCAGTAAATCTGACTTTTTTTGGATCCTCCACCGGGGAAAAGTGGCATGGTCTCCTTGACCTGAGTAAGCTTGAGGTCTTGTGCAAGGCTTAGGTCTTTCATGGAAAAGTTTAATAGATGAGTGGATCAAAGTTACAACAAAAAAATGGCAGGTTTTCTTTGGCTAAAGGCTATCATCAAGCTCTGTTGTTTATTAGGAGAACTTGCTTTTTATCAGAATCGCTTATATAGTGAAAAATTATGTGGCCAGACAATCGGAAGGGCCTCTTTGTTAAGTCTAACTGGCGATAACCTCCCCTAGCGATATCTTTGTTTTTGCAAGTTAGGGTAATAGGATCGACATCATTAATAATTAAACAATATTTAAATTTTTTAAATTGATTAATAATTTTATGAATATCTCCAAAAGGCAGGTGTTGCAGAACATCTTTGCAGATAAGTAAATCAGCTGCTGGTAAGGGATAATTGACCCCATCAGCTAATGCAAAAGAAATATTAGATGCTGAAAAGTTCTCTATGTTTGTATTTAATAATGAATCGACTACGTCAATACCTATATAATCAATGCCATCCCAACAAATGCAACGGCCAAGCCTGAAGTCTCCACATCCCAAATCAACAACACTTGCGATCTGATGGTCTGCTAGAAACTGCTGCAAAAATGAGATATAGACAGTAGCATTTTTAGGATCTGATCCGGTTCCTGAGTTACCATGTCCGTTTTCATCGCAACCCCACACACCATTTTCATAAATATAGCCAAAGGCTGATTCATTGGAGATTGGAATATGCTTAGCAGCATGAGCATAGACTCCATTTATAAAAAGGCAAAGGACGAACGAAAGATAAGATCGGATAGACATGTTCAAAGCACTCTAATGAAAAACTGAATAATGTAATCGTATATTCAAATAAATTTAATATGCTACTAAAAATACGTTTATCTCCAACCACAAGAATTTCTTAAGGGTGAGAGATTGATGTCTAAAGTCAATAGCTGATTTATTATCTATCGATGCTACCCCAAAAGACGGTAAGTTTCCCTTTGACTCATCTTCTATTGGCGTACATGTAGTGGAGAGCCTAGCCCTTTTAGCCTTCTGGCTTACCACTTTTGGCATATAACATCCTTAGATGTTATTTTACAAAAGCCCCTATCCTTCATGACAGAGCCACCAAATGGAACATGGAGTTAATTTTCATACAACTCTTAATAAAAGAAATGTAAAACATAAAAACAGCATTACAATCAAAAAACCTTTTCCTCCGGCTACTTGATAAGGACCTTGAGCTCCTTTGATATAGCGGCCGGACCAAACGATACAGACAGGAAGAATGCCAAATAAGATCACATCAAGGAATCCACCTGCAAAATCAAGAGCTTGCAAAAATAACCGTGGGTAGGAAAGACAAATGGCCAGAGGTGGCAATAATACCAGAGCATGAAGAACTAAATCATGTGGTTTTTTTTGGAATCCATCCCTTAGAAAATCAACAAAAGAAACAGCAATTGTTATAAAGGAGGTAAATAACGCAAAAAATGAAAATGCATTGACCCAGTAAAGTATAGACCCAGACTTATTGGCTGATTTTAGGACTTCTGTCACAATAATACTATTTTTACAAGCAGTTTCAGGCTCTGAAAGCATTCCCAAAACTACAAAATTCCATAGAAGATAAAAAAGAAGGGGGATGATATTTCCTGCAATGATGGCCATGCGAAGTTTATTTACATTTTTTTGCAAATAAAAAGCTAAAGACGGCACTAAATTTTGATAGCCAAAACAAATAAACAAGATAGGTAATGTTCCTAATGACGCTCTCCAATTGACATGTCCTAAATTTTCCGGCTTTACATGTGGTAGGCCTACAAGCATTAACAATACATAAGAGAGCAGCAAACCAATCATCAGGATTCGGTTGATCCAATCAACGCTGCGCAATCCTTTATAAATAATCAGGCTTACTAAAATAGCGCTTGTAAATATCCCTATATTTTTAGAAACGGGAACTCTCAATATAGAGCTTAAAATTTGGCTAAATAAATGACCTCCCACATCTAAATAAGCAATAAAAATGGCATAAAATAACGAAAGAAAAAGCCCGCCTGTTGCAATTTTACCCCATTTACCTAAGGCAAACTGGGATATCGATAGTAGGTTCACTTTATGGTCAAACCAAACGGATGCCTCTAGTAATAGCAGCCCGGTTCCCGTTGTAAATACATACGATATAAACATTGCAATTGAAGAAGGTAAATAACCCGATACGGCACTTACGACCGGCAGACCAATCATGCCGGCGCCAATACAACACCCTGCAACGAGCAAGACCACGCCAAATGAATTTTCTTTTCTTATCGCGATAGACATAATTTATTCCTATTTTGGATTAGTTAAAAAAAAAACTAAATTATACTATTGGGCATAAGCTGACCAAGGATAAGAATTAATTTAAGTATACTGAACTGACAAGCCCACGAACCAACACCTTTTTACATTCGACTGCAAACAGCGTATTCGATTGCCGATCCTGCATCGAGATGAAAAGCTCTTTAATTATATCGAATAGACTGTTCTCTTTTGAATAAACGATTTTCAAATGAGGAGAATATATGAAACCTGGAATCTACACAGTCGTAGTCTTTATTTTTTTAGCAATTGGGTCGATTTCAACCTTAATTGCTGGCCATATAAAATCTGACAGTTCCAATTATCCTAATATGAAGCAATGTGCCAAATGCAATGCTTGGTATCCAATGGGCGGTAGCTGCCCAAATCGACATTAATCCTTCTTCATAAAAGGGTTAATCTCTTTAGAAGCGTAGAAACCACCAGTTGAGCTGCTCGATCGCTTTACTTATAAAGACAGGCCTACTTCTCTTTTTTGATCCAAGGTTTGCGTGAGAGGATTTGTTTGCTGGCCCTATAAAGCTAGTTCAATAGGGCGGTTTTCTCTGCTTTATTCGCACCCTACTTATTAAAAAAATTTACCCCCTTCTTTTTCTTGAAGCATACGTGGATGTTTATTGATTATTGTTGGCCAGTTGGTTAGAATTCGTTCTAATGTAGATAAGAGAATAACAAAAGGTTGGATCAAATGGTTGGGATTCAGGAAGAACAGTTTGCAAAAGAGACTCTAGAGCGATATTCAGGGTGCGATGTAGGTCAGTTTCAACCCAATCTTTTACTGACAAATTTCCCTAAGTACGTTGAGTATTTTGCTAAAACTCGAGGGGTGCCGGTTGTTGATGGCTCAGTCTTTAAAGTGGCTCATTGTCCAGATGAAGGAATTAGTATTTTAGATTTTAAAATTGGCTCTCCAGCCGCTGCACTTGTTGTGGATCTGTGTTCTTTTCTCCCTTTTAAATCGAGTGTGTTATTGGGTATGTGTGGCGGCCTGCGTCGCCGTTATAAGGTAGGAGAGTACTTGGTTCCTGTTGCAAGTATTAGAGGAGAGGGGACATCAGACTTTTATTTTCCATCCGATGTGCCAGCTCTTGCAAATTTTTTAATGCAAAAAGCTACTACAGATGTTTTAGAAGAGCAAAAAGCAACTTACCATATCGGCATTACTTATACGACGAATATGCGCTTTTGGGAGTTCAATGAAGAATTTAAAAACAGACTCAAAATAACGAAGGCTCAAGCCATTGAGATGGAATGCGCTACATTATTTGCGGCTAGCTATAAAAGAAAATTTACCCTCGGAGCCCTTCTTCTTATCTCAGATCTTCCGTTAAATGCCGATGGGGTAAAAACTAAAAAAAGTGCGGCATCTGTCTATGACCTTTACATGGCAGACCATGTAGAAAAAGGTGTTAAGATTTTGAAACACGCAGCTGATCTGCAAGGACAGCTTGTTAAGGGTTCCTATCATAGAAATATAGGTCTTGGCACCCCAAAGCTTCCTAAAGAAGGATAAGGGGTATTTGGTTAGGTCGGTCTGCTCCCTAGTAGATCGATGACCGCCTTTTCGAATGCTTCAGGGTTTTTCTTGGCAGGCAGCGATAGGGTTTTTTTGTAAGAGTCCTTTCCTTGCTGCTGTTCAAAGCTCATGGTGAGCTTGTCGAACTTAATCCAAGATATCGCCTTTGCTGCTGCAAAAAGACGGATTTTCGTAAGGCAGCACAGCCATAGTACGCTTTCGGGAGCAGGTCCAAACCGGTCCTGTATTTCTTCTAAAAGAGAGCTTACATCTGCAGATCCACTGGCCTCTCCTAGGCGATGATAGATTTCCATTCGAAGGCTTGGTTCGTTAATGTATTCATCTGGGATTCTAGCCTCCATAGAGCTTTCGATTTTTGTTTCAAGGAAATGGATCGGCTGCTTCTTTTTAAGTGCATCAACTGTTTTTTTAAGTAATTTGCAGTAGAGGTGAAATCCTATTGCTGAGATTTGACCAGATTGTTGCACTCCGAGAATATCGCCAGCACCACGTATTTCTAGATCCCTCATAGCTACCTTCATTCCCCCTCCATGCCCTGACGACTCGATTAATGCATAGAGCCTTTTACGGGAGAGCTCGGGCATCCTCTGTCCTTTAGTTGTCAAAAAGTAGGCGTATGCGGGCCTGTTCCAGCGCCCAACACGGCCCCTTAGTTGATAGAGATCTGCCATACCAAACTGATCGGCTTTATCGATTAAGATCGTATTGGCATTGGGAATATCTATCCCGTTTTCTACAATCGTTGTTGCAACGAAAATATCTGCCATACCACTTTTGAAAGAATGAAAGACCTCATCGATATCATCGGAGCTCATTTGTCCGTGACCTACAACAATCCGTGCTTGTGGAAGTAGTTTTTGTAGTTCTTCCTTTACCTGAAAGATCGATTCGACCCTGTTGTGGATAAAATATGACTGCCCATCACGAGATAGTTCTCTAAGAAGTGCATTTTGAATCAGAAGGGGGTCTCTATCTGCCAAGACACTTTTTATAGGCAGTCTGTCCTGAGGAGGGGTGTTGATTACCGAAATTTCTTTTGCCCCAATAAGAGACATATAGAGGGTTCTAGGGATAGGAGTAGCAGACAGGGTTAAGCAGTCTACTCCTAAGATCGCTTTTTTTAAGTGTTCTTTAGCTCGAACGCCAAAACGTTGTTCTTCATCGATAATAATGAGTCCTAGGTCTTTAAACACAACATCTGCGCTAATAATACGGTGAGTGCCTATCAAAATATCAACAGAGCCGCTTGCTACTTTTTTAAGCGTTTCTTTAATTTCTTTATTAGACATAAAACGGGATACAACAGCTACTTGAATGGGAAAGTTTACCATTCTGTCTCTAAAGTTTTCAAAATGTTGGACGGCAAGGAGTGTGGTGGGCACTAAAACAGCCACCTGTTTTTTTCCATCAACAACAGCTTTAAATGCCGCCCGCATAGCGACCTCTGTTTTCCCGTATCCGACATCACCGCAAATTAATCGGTCCATAGCTTTAGACGACATCATGTCGTTTTTAATTTCAGCTACAGCTCTGAGTTGGTCTTCTGTTGCAACGAAGGGAAATTCTTCTTCAAATAATTCCATCTCTTCTGAATCAGCAAGGAAAGAGAAGCCCCCCTTAAGTTCCCGTTGAGCTGTCCGTTCAAGAAGCTCTTTTGCATAGCCGATGATTGCAGTTTGTGCCTGTATGCATGTTTTCATCCATTTGGAGGATCCCAAAGCGCTCAGTGTCGGGATCTGTTCACTCGAACCGATATAACGGCTAACTAGGTGGGATTGTGCAATAGGGACGAAGAGCTTGCTAGAACTTGCATATTCTATTACCAAATATTCGGATGGGTCTCCTAAGTGATTTGGTTTTTTTTCAACACCTAAAAATTTGCCAATCCCATTATGAAAATGGACGATGATGTCTCCTGGACAGAGTTCATGAAACTCGGAGGCTGGTGTATGATGGGCGCTACGCCATTGTTGACGTCTTGGTTTATAACGGCGGGTGATCTCTGTTTGCGGTAGGATAATCAGTTGACTATCTTCTAACACAAACCCAGAGGTCAAGTAGCCTCGATCAAAACAGGTGTGTTTCGGAAGAATAACACCCTGATGAGCAATTCTCTGCTCTAATTTTTTTTCTTCAGCCTCAGACCCACTGATTATATGCAATTCTACAGCTGACTTAGCAAGTCTTGATAAAGAAGCTAGAAATTCATCCGGCTGGATTGCTGTCTTTTGGTCGGGCAGAGCTAAAAAATCATGGATTCCAATGAAGGGGTGACGCCACCTTTTGGTCTGCAAATCTATTCCAGCAAAAGAAAAAGAGAGTCCTTGCAGAGGGTCTTTACCGGAATAAAAGCTTCTGCCTTTTCTTGGTTCTAGCTGGACTACCGAGAGATCTTCAGCCAGTTGTTCTGATAACAGGATCTTTTGAAGCCCCTCTATTCTTTTCATGTGTTCGTTTAGTGAGGAGAAAAACGGTGTTTTACTCCCTGGTAATCCTTGCAGGCTTACATGATGATCTTCTAAGTTTAGCAGCTCATTAAAGACTACCAGCGTGTTACTTCCCAGGTAGTCCCAAAGTAAAGATGGATTAGATTCTTCTTTTAGGCAGTGCCACTCAGATGCGGGACTTAAAAAAATCTTATCTACCTGCTTAATCGATTTTTGTCCTATCGGATCGTAGGTTCGTATGGTCTCCAGGGTATCTCCAAAAAAATCTAAACGGTAGGGCTCTATCGAGGAAATAGGAAAGATATCTAAAATCCCTCCGCGGACTGCAAATTCCCCTTTTTCAGAGGCGACAGGCAGTTTTTTGTATCCTAGGTTAATCAATAGGTCGCTTAGCTTCGCAAAAGGAATGAGGTCCCCTTTTTTCCACTGATGGCATGTTTTTTTAATCGTATCCGGGTGGATTGTTCTTTGCAAAAGGGCTTGTAGTGAGCAGTGAATAATCTTAGGGGATGAGTCATGGGCCAGTGTATGTAAGATCTCTAATCGTTTGCCTGTAATATCTGAGCTAGGGGGTATATCTTCTCCTGGAAGGGTCTCCCATGGCAAAAGGTCAAGGACTCCTGAGGGATGAAAATAGGTAAGGTCGTCGAGAAGTTTATCTTCTCGAGAACCGGAGATGATGACAATGTGCTTACCTGTAGATTGAGCAGCAAGTAAGCAAATGAGGGCCTTTGGGGCATCCCATAGACCTTCTATAAGCAGGCTGCTCTCTTTCAGTGCTTGATGGTAAAAAAAATCAAGACTTGGACTTTTTAAGATTTTTTTAATCACAACGATCTAATTATTCCTTTGGCTTTCTTAAAAGCTTCTTCAAGGCCCTGTGGTATTGACCCTCCTGCTTGAGCACTTTCAGCTTTCCCTCCTCCTTTACCACCGATGAGAGGAGCGATTTCTTTAATGATATTTCCTGCATGGACTCCATGTTTTATAGCTGCAGCAGAACAGGTGATAATCAGGTTACATCTACCCTCTGCTTGGGTTGCAGCTATCGTAACAAGCGGCTCTTTGGTTTGCATGATATCTTCAACAAGAACGGGTAAATCTTCTGGGGGTACGGGCATGATTTCTGCAATAACCAGTATATTGCCGATTAGTTCTGCCTTTTTTGCAATTTGCATAGAAAGAGTCTTTATATTTGCCCGTTTTACTGCCTTCATTTGTAAGGACATCTCTTTGTGTTCTGCAAGAAGGGTTTTTAGTTTTTCAGTCAATTTCTCTTCGGGTGTTTTTAAAAGAGAGCAGGCCTCTTCTAAGATTTGCTGTTGATTATAAAGCCACTTTTCAGCTTCTTCTCCTGTGACAGCTTCAATTCGGCGTACACCTGATGCGATGCTGCTTTCTTTTTGAATCCGCAGCAACCCGATTGATCCAGTATAACTTGCATGAGTGCCTCCACAGAGTTCTTTAGAAAAATCCATGTCAACAACACGTACTGTACGCCCGTATTTTTCTCCGAAGAATTGTTTGATATCTGAGCGCTTTTGTGCATCTTCGTAAGAGAGCTCGTAATCAGATACCTTCTGGTTGTCCCGAATCTTTTCATTGATCATCCGCTCGATTTGTAATAGCTCATCGGTAGAAAGTGATTTGTGATGATTAAAATCAAAACGGAGCCTGGTTTCTTCTACCAGAGATCCTGCTTGCTTAATATGTCCTCCTAAGACTTTTTCAAGTGCATAGTGGAGTAAGTGTGTAGCTGTATGGTTGTTTGCAATTTTTTGTCTTCTTTTCACATCGACAAGCGCATTAACCGGCTCACCTACAATTAAGTCCCCGTCACCCATTTTTCCTGCATGGATAATTACATCAGGGTAAGGGCTTGTGGATGAAGTAACGATAAAATGTGCGCTCCGATGATTTAAAGTCCCTACATCGCCAGTCTGTCCCCCTTTTTCTGCATAAAACGGGGTTCTATCTAAGATAACAAGACCCTCTTGTCCGTGTTTTAATACATCGACAAACATGCCTTCATGTACTAAGCCGATTACCGTTCCTTCCCCTTCTGTGGAGTGGAAGCCTGTAAAAACAGATTTGCCGTGTTTGTCTGTAAAATCTTTGAATAGATTGGACTCTGCTTCTTGGGTGTGAGTTGTTTGGGCGCTGCGTGATTTTTGTTTTGCCTGATGTTCTAGCATTTCATACGATTCTAGATTCACATCCACCCCTGTATCTTTGGCAAGAAGTAGAATTTCTTCTAAAGGAAATCCATAGGTGTCTTTAAGCTTAAAAGCCTGTTCCCCACTGATTTGTTTAGTGGGACTTTCCTTTGCCTGGTCTAACACCTGTTGCAAGAGGTTTCCCCCACGTTTGAGTGTTTTGAAAAAAGATTCTTCTTCAAGAGTCAGAATTTCGCCGATTCGATGTTCCGAGGTGGTCAGCTCAGGATAGTCTTGACCCATGACATCAATAAGACGGGGTAGTATCTTAGCTAGAAAAGGTTCCTGTTTATCAAGGACTTTGCCGTAGCGTACAGCTCTTCTGAGGATTTTACGTAGAACATAGCCTCTTTCTATATTGCTTGGTTGAGCGCCATCTGCAATCGCAAATGATAACGATCTAATATGATCAGCAATTACATGGAATGCTGGTGCGGTATGAACGTCTTGTGGGTTGTATCTTTTTCCAGTTACTATTTCGATTTGAGCAATCAAACTTCTGAAAATATCAGTTGCAAAGACATTATCTACATTCATTCTAAGCGATGCGATTCTTTCGAGTCCCGCGCCCGTATCAATCGATTGTTTAGGCAGGTTGGTGAGTGTGCCAGAGCTATCTCTATTGAATTGCATAAACACAAGATTCCAAAATTCAAGATAACGTTCCCCTGTTAAATCATGTTTGGGAGACGATGCATTCCCATATTTACTTCCTCTGTCAAATAACAGCTCAGAGCACGGACCGCAAGGGCCTGTATCGCCCATAGACCAGAAGTTATCTTTTTCTCCCATTAGAACAATTTTATTTTCAGGGACCCATTTTCTCCACAGTTCATACGCTTCTGGATCTTCTTGAAAGACAGTCACCCAGACTTGTTCTGGATTAAACTGAAAAACTTCAGTTGTTACTTGCCACGCAAATTCAATCGCTTTTTCTTTAAAGTAGTCTCCAAAAGAAAAGTTTCCAAGCATTTCAAAAAATGTTAGATGCCTTGTTGTATGTCCCACATTGTCCAAGTCATTGTGTTTCCCCCCTACTCGAATGCATTTTTGAGAGGTAGCAGCTTTTGTAAAATCTCTTTCACTTTTTCCAAGAAAGACGTCTTTAAACTGGTTCATCCCTGCGTTTGTAAATAAAAGCGTTGGGTCTTCATGGGGAACAACAGAGGATGATGGGATAATATGATGGTCTTGATTTTTGAAGTATTGGAGAAAATTTCTGCGTATTTCTTGAGAAATCATGGGCGTCGATCCTTTGGATTGTTCGAGGTCTGCCAGGGAGTCTAACACAGCAGGTGAGCAAAAGTCAAAAAGCTGCTTGAGGATTTAATCAAAAAACCGGATATATTAGCCATTGTTAATAAAAATTTTCAATCATGATTTTTATATTTGTTCTTTTATTGCTCGCTCTTTTTTTTCTTGCTCGCTCTTTCTATAAGTTGGCGATCGCTGTCGGAGTCCTTATATTGATTTTTTGTGTATGGAACCTGATTTTTCATATGACCTCACACCTTAATATGAGGTGGTAACTGCAATGCTTTGGAAGAAACAGCTACACTTAGTACTCCATATAACTTTCTTTCTTATTTTGATACTTGTTGTAGGGGGAGGGTATTTTGTCGAATGGGTGTTAGACTATAAACCTTGCGCTTTATGTTATTTGCAAAGGATTGGCATGATGGTTGCGGCTTTATCTTTGTTGATTAACCTCAGCGAAGATAACCGCAGAAGTTTAGGGCTTTGCTTATTATCGGCTTTAGTCGGTTCAGCTGTAGCTATTCGACATAACTTATTGAAGTTTTGTTGCGCAGAGCAGATTCAGCCTATTATTTTTGGAAGGAGTCTACCCTTTTGGTCTCTCATCGTCTTTATCAGCTCAATGGTGGGTGTTGCTGTTTTGTTAATCCTTCAAGATTCATCCAATTTTTATCGAAGCAAGGGTCTTGTATACCGCTGGCTTTTTTTTATTTTATTGATCACCACATTAGTTGGATCTTTTTCGGTGCTACTTAATCGAGGGGTTGGTTTCTAAACCATAAGTATTGGATAGGGAGGATTACTTAAATATTAGAACATCGTGTAGTTACCTGTTTTAAGATCCTTACTTGATGTATCGATGAAACTGCTTACGTTATGCTGAGACAAAAGGGCTTAATCACTATTTTTTATTTCTTTGATATCTTTCATTACCGCGTTTTTATGCTCTTTATTCGGATCATCAAGATATGTATTTAAGTCATCAGATAATTTGTTTTTTAATTCTGCTAGGTGGCTATTTAGCATTCCGTTAGCTGCTTCTTGCATGATTGATAATGAGTCTTTCATCACTTCAACGTATTGATTTTTTTGTCCATCAAATGAGGATTTCTCCACTTCTTTGAAACTTTTTTCAAAGAGATCAACACTTCTGTGAAAATCTTTTTGGTATGAAGGTTCTTCCGGTGGGCGATTAGTACTCGAAATTTCCATGATTATCTCTTTGCTTAATTAAAAAATTTTTATATATAATATGTGGATATATTAATCAAGACTGGGGTTTTTATGTTCAATCGCCTGATTTTATCGTCGATGTTGTTATCTGGTGCTTTATATGGTGTTAATTTGGCCGCGGTTAAGGCTGAATCCTCTAATCAGCAGGTGAGGTCCCCAGCTGAGCTTGCGAAAGATCTCGATAGTATTGAAATCGATTTCCAGCTTGCTAAAGAGATGTTTATCCCATGGTATACTGGCCCGCTTATTACCGGTGGAGCCATTAACATGCCCATGGGTAAGGTTAACTTACAGCCATACGTATATTTTACCGTCAACCACGCTGCATATGATGGCAACAGGCACTCGGTCAACATCCCTAATATGTATGTTATCAATCCGTTAATGAGCATCTCAGCAGGTATTACCCATTGGCTCGATGTGGGCGTGTCTTCCCAGGGGTATTTTGCATGGCAAGATGGACACTCTGGTCAGGCATTAGGTGACATACCGATAAACTTCGGTTTCCAGATTTATAAAGAGACTCCATATATTCCCAACTTCCGTATCATTATAGGGGAAAAATTCCCTGTCGGTGCCTATAACGAGTTGGATCCTAAAAAATATGGTCTTGATATTGGTGGTGGTGGAGTTTATGTCACCCAGATAGGGTTAAATATTAGTAAGGTGTTTTGGGCCGTTCCACTGCATCCTATGTCTCTGCGTCTAGCTACCTTATATACTCAGCCTAATGGTAAAGCCCACGTCAAGGGGTTGAATACGTATGGTGGAGCGTCTGATACAGATGGTAAAGTGACAGTTGGTACTTCTTTTAGTGCCGACTTAGGATTTGAGGTAAGCTTAAATCAGCAGTGGGTTGTTGCCACGGATATAGCATATACAGCCTCTGCTAAAAGTACTTTTAATGGCTATACAGGTCTTAATGCAACAGGCGATCCTGCTGTAGTGGGCTTTCCCTCTTCTGACCAGCTTTCCCTTTCTCCATCGATAGAATACAATATAAACAGCTCTTCGGGTTTATTTGGTGTCCTTTGGTTTTCTGTAACAGGGAGAAATAGCTTTAATTTCGCGTCTCTTGTTATGTCGTATACCAAGACATTTTAATGATAATATAGTGCCTGGAAGTTTTGTTGTTTATAAACATACTAACTTTTAGGCCTATTTTTAATTGGATGGGGTATAGATTTTTTAGGTCTATACCTCAATACAATTAAAGAAGAGTTGATATTTCACTTTTTTTTTAGCCGCTTTTATATCAATCACCACCCTCTTATTTTAAATTATTTCTGCATATTCCGGTCGGAGTATAGATCTAAAATTCCATTAATTTCCTTCTTATCTTTTTTAGCTCTCTATTTCTTAAAAAAACATGGTTTTTTTATTTCATTAATGTTAGTTAATAATTAAATGTAAAAAAGGTGTTTATTCATGGTGTATCTGATTGCATTTATTGCGGCGATGGCAGGTTTTTTGTTTGGATTTGATGAGGGAATTATAGGCGGGGTATTGGAGCGGATCATCGAAGAATTTGGTTTAAAACATTATCACGTTGGTTTGATGATGGGTCTTTTGCCACTTTCTGCTCTAGTTACGGCGTTTTGCACAGGCAAGATCTCAGATCGATTTGGTCGGCGTCCTATCTTATTTCTTATCAGTCTAGGATTTTTAATTGCCTGTATAGCCATATATGTCCACCCTTCTTTTATTGTTTTATGTATCTCTCGGATCCTATTTGGAGCAACTATAGGTATGTCAGTGGTTGTAGCTCCGATGTATATTGCAGAGACCGCACCGAAAGAAATTAGAGGAAAACTAGTTATTTTTTTTCAGTTAGCAATCACGTTAGGTATTTTATCTAGCTACAGTATCCAATTATTTTTTCCTTTAGCATCCCATTGGTCTGGTATTTTTCTTACGGGTCTAGTTCCAGGAGGGATCTTTTTGATCGGATGCTTCTTTATTCCAGAGAGTCCTAGGTGGTTATTTTTAAAAAATAGGGTCTCTGATGCCCATGCCGTTCTATATCAAATATACGGAAAAAAGTTTCATCCCAAGGAAATAGAATCTGAGTTGGGTTCGATAAAAAACATATTGACCCATAATAAACACCAGGGTGTGTTTCGGGAGCTGTTTTCGAAAAAAGGGCTGCCGTGTCTGTTGTTAGGTGTTATGTTATTCTTGTTTCAGCAGTCAAGCGGTATCAATGCAGTCATTTATTTTGCTCCGGCAATTTTTCAGTCGATGCAGCTTGGAGACCGGCAAGTTATCCTCCTTGCAACTGTTGGGATTGGATTGATTAATACCCTCAGCACGTTCCTGTCCTTCCCATTAGTCGAACGGGTAGGGCGCAGAACTCTGCTCATGCTCGGCTTTGCTGGCGCGACTATTTTTTTAATCTGCATCGCCATATTCGCCCAGTTACAGGGGCCTATATTTCAATTATGCGCAGCTATTTCTATCTTTTTATATATCTCATCTTTTGCAATCGGTATTGGACCTGTTCCCTTTATTCTCATCTCAGAGGTGTTTCCTCTTAAGATTAGAGGTCAGGGGATGAGCTTTGCTGCGGCAAGTAATTGGATGTTTAATTCTATTGTCGTTGCCATATTTCCCACTTTATTAC
The DNA here is from genome assembly GCA_945875745.1 of Chlamydia trachomatis. Lineage (GTDB taxonomy): Bacteria > Chlamydiota > Chlamydiia > Chlamydiales > Rhabdochlamydiaceae > VGMB01. Next base: position 2,942 of record CAMCLJ010000019.1, on the reverse strand, counting down.
TTTGGTATGGGATATCCTATACCTTTCTTATATACGGAGTTTGCTGCGCCCTTGGCTTCTTGTACACTCTAAGATTTGTTCCAGAAACCAAGGGGTTATCTTTAGAAGAAATTGAGCAGCATATACGCTCTGGAAAATCTCTACGATCGATAGGAAGCTAAAGCATGAAAGCAATCATCCTTCAAGGAAATAAACTCAGTTGTGTTGACATAGATCAGCCTAAGATCGAAGGCCCTACCGATGTAAAATTAAGGGTTTTAGAGGTTGGGATTTGCGGGACTGATCGGGAGCTTGCGCGCTCTGGATGCCCTCATTATCCCTCTGATGAAAAGCGGCTTATCATTGGACATGAAATGCTAGGTTCTGTGCTAGAGATAGGTAAAGATGTAAGGGGATTGAATGTTGGGGATTTAGCTGTTGTCACAGTCCGTCGGGGCTGTGGTCAATGTAGGCCTTGTTTAAGCGATCGGCAAGATATGTGCTCTAGCGACCAATATTTAGAGAGGGGGATCAAAGGTCTAGATGGATTTCAAACCGAATATGTCGTAGATCAAGAACAGTATATAGTCAAAGTTCCTCATTCTTTAGCCTCTATTGCGGTTCTTACTGAACCTATGTCCGTAGTTGAAAAGGCGATAGAAGAGGTGGTCTCTATTCAAAAAATTAGGTTGCCCGATTGGACTGAGATGGCATCGGTAAATGATAAAAAAGCGTTAGTTGTCGGACTAGGTCCGATAGGCTTGCTCGCTTGCTTTGCTTTAAGATTAAGAGGTTTTAGTGTTTTTGCAATCGATCTTTTTTCTTCTGATTCCCTGAGAGCCAAGATTGTAGAAGAAATTGGAGGAGTATACATAAATGGGCATGCGATCCAGTATCAGGATATTCCTGTTAAGTACGGTCAGATCGACCTCATATTAGAAGCAGTCGGCAATACAAAAGTAGATTTCGAGTTGCTGCGTGCCCTCGGCTCAAACGGAGCAGCTGTTTTTACAGGTGTACCAGAATCAGGTAGCAAACTGGAGGTCCAGGGTGGTGATTTGATGCATAACCTGACATTACACAATCAGCTTATTTTAGGTAGTGTTAACGCTTCTAAAAAACACTGGGAGCTTGCAATACGGGATCTTGAGCTCGCAGATAAGCATTGGGGGGCGGCTCTTAAAAAAGTTATCACCCAAAAATCTTCATATAAAGATTTTAAGGATTTGATCGGTATAAACAACCCCAACGCAATTAAAAGAGTGGTTACATGGACATGAAAAATTACGATATGATTATCATCGGAACAGGAGCTGGTGGAGGGACTCTCGCCTACTCTTTAGCCTCAACTGGAAAACGAATTTTATTGGTAGAACGTGGAGATTTCTTGCCTAGGGAAAAAGAAAACTGGGAGCCCAGTGCCGTTTTCCTTGAAAACCGCTATAAAACAAAAGAGGTTTGGAAAGATAAAAATGATCAGGATATCCATCCAGGCACCCATTATTGCGTGGGTGGTAACACCAAGGTTTATGGTTCTGCTCTGTTACGGTTCCGTGAAAAAGATTTTGAAGAGCTAGAGCACAAGGGTGGGATATCTCCTGCATGGCCTTTAAAATATCGTGATTTTCAGCCTTATTATCTTCAAGCTGAAAAGCTTTATAAGGTTCACGGACAAAGGGGCGCGGATCCCCTTGACCCTCCAGAGGACACCCCATTTCCTCGTCCTGCTGTGAGTCATGAGCCTCGTATTCAATTTATTGCAGATAAGATGAAAGAAGCTGGGCTAAAACCGTTTCATTTACCATTAGGCATTAATTTAAATGAAAGCGATAGGGAAAGCAGCTCTTGTATCCGTTGTGACACCTGCGATGGCTTTCCATGCTTGGTAGATGCTAAATCAGATGCAGAAGTCGTCTGTATAAAACCTGCTCTGGAACATCCGAATGTAACTCTTCTGACTAACGCTAAGGCAGTTTGTTTAAAAACAGATCCAACAGGTAGACACGTTACAATTTTGGAAGTAGAAAGAGAGGGAGAAATAGAGCAATATTCAGCAGGGATCTTTATCCTGGCCTGTGGAGCTATTAATTCAGCGGCTCTTTTACTCCGCTCTAAAAATGACAAGCATCCTAATGGATTAGCCAATAGTTCAGGATTAGTGGGCAGGAACTATATGTGCCACACAAATTCTGCGATGGTAGCATTGTCTGTTAATCCTAACCGGACTCATTTCCAAAAAACGCTTGGTCTTAATGATTTTTATTTTGGATCTGATGATTGGAATTATCCGATGGGACATATTCAGCTTCTTGGGAATGTAAAAAAAGATATGTTAAAAGCAGGGGCGCCTCCGTTTACCCCAAGTATTGCCTTAGAGGCTATGGCTAATCATGCTATTGGTTGGTGGCTATCAAGCGAAGATTTACCCGACCCTAATAATCGAGTGACTTTAGATTCTAATGGTGAAATAGTCCTGCATTATACTCCAAATAACGAAGAAGGGCATAAACGACTGGTAAAAAAACTTAAAAGCATTATTAGCTCGATTGAGCCTAGCCTGTTTCTTTCGACGCGTATTCCTATCGGCGGTGTAGGTCATCAAGTTGGTACTTGTCGATTTGGCCTTGATCCTAAAAACTCTGTTTTAGATATCAATTGCAAAACTCACGACGTAGATAATCTTTATGTAGTTGATGGCAGCTTTTTTCCATCAAGCGCAGCAATAAACCCAGGTTTGACCATTATTGCTAATGCATTACGCGTAGCAGATGTTTTACGGAAGGGGTGAATATGGTCTCGGGAGATAATCGACTGTTTCAACATGAATCAGATTTAGTTAATTGCAGTTTCCAGGGCTCGGATATTGTTGGAGAGAGCCCTATTTGGAGTTCTGAAGAGCGGGCTCTATATTGGGTTGATATATTAGGTCAAAAAATACACAGATTTCATCCAGAACAATTAAA
>CAMCLJ010000018.1 GCA_945875745.1 Chlamydia trachomatis | reverse complement strand
TGAGGTTTTTCTTCATTATATCATAAGAGCGGAAAGAGTGAAAGCACAAGCATGAACTATAGAAATAAGACAAGGAAAAAACGAATGAAAGAAAAGAGATTCCCATTTCGAAAAATACGATAAGTGGGTAAGATATCACTCACTTTCACGTTTGCAAGTTGTTAGAAAACCTCAAAAAAACCTACCGTTGTATTTTTCAATTAGAAAAAAATAGATCCTTTTTTTTCTTAATTCACTTATTTTTTGCAGGTTGTAACACGTGATTTTTTTGCAAAAACAATCACATTTTTTTGTAGACTAAAAGAGCGATACTACTATATATGGTGTATATAGAGTAAAAAAACTACCAGATGTGGTACGATTGCCTACAAGAGAGCATGCATAGCCAACCTTGCATTATAGAAAATAAACTCAAAGGTCTATGCCAGCTTTATGTAACGATCAATTGTTGCATCAGTAAGTTATACAAACACAGTAACAGGAGTCCTTAATGACCAATAATTCACGTCTCTCCGATGATCCGGTGTCTTTTTTAGTATCTCATGCAAATAGCCTAGGTAAGACGGAAATAAAGAACTCCTTTACCGTTGTAAAACGAAATGGATCTCTTGTTCCCTTTCGTAGGGACCGGATCTTAAACGCAATTGACGCTGCTTTTCGAGATACAAAAAAAATAGAGAAGTCAGAATCTCTGCCAGAAGACATTAGCTTCATTGTGAATCAAGTGACAGATCAAGTGGTTGAACAACTACTGCTGCGAGCCTCTCAAGGAGCTTGCCTTACTGTAGAAGGGATTCAAGATATGGTAGAAGTCTCTTTAATGAAAATGGGACACCATGATGTGGCTAGAGATTATATTCTCTATAGAGATTCCCACAAAGCCTTAAGAGAAGATTCCCCTCAAAACTTAAAAATTGAACGAGCTGACGGCTCCAACGCCAGATTCAATCCCATGAAAATTGCCTCTGCAATCGAACATGCTTTTCGAACATCAAAACATGTAGAAGGGCCTTCTTCTGAACAGATCATTGAAGCTGTGAATATACTCACACAAAAGGTGGTTGGTAAATTTGTTGCAATCGCTAAAACAGGTCAATTATTACATGTTGCGATGATCCAGGATGAAATCGAGCAAGAACTGATGCGTGAAGGCTTTTTTCATGTCGCCAAAGATTTTATTCTGCAACGAGCCTCTAAAGAGGATCTTCCAATTCACATTGAAGAAGAAAAGAGTCCGCTAAATAAGGATCAACGACAGTTTATTATCATTAATCAAGATGGACAAAAAAAATTCATTTCTGAATTTGACCTTCACCATCGGATTCGATTTGCTTGCCGAGGTTTTGAAGATGTTACCTCTGCAGATGCTCTTCTGGAAGAGTCTGTTAAAAATTTCTACGAAGACATGAAAGAATCAGAGGTCGACCAAGCCAATATTATGGCAGCCAGAGCAAAAATTGAAGTAGAACCTGCCTATTCTAAATTCGCAGCGCGCCTTTTAATTGATACTTTGTATAGAGAAACTCTAGGTATTGCCGCATCAGATCCATCTTTAGAATCGTCTCACCGAACATATCTAAAAGAATACATCGAACACGGTATTGCAATTGAAAGGATCTCACCTGCTCTAAGAGAGTTTGATCTCGATAAAATTGCAGAAGCTATGCAGATGGCAAGGGATGATCAGTTTACCTATATTGGACTCCAAACCTTATATGACCGGTACTTCATCCATGAGAATCAAAAACGTTTAGAAACACCACAAATTTTCTGGATGCGGGTGGCTATGGGTCTGGCTTTAAATGAGCCTTTAGCTGAAAGAACAGAAAGGGCCATTGAATTTTATAATATCCTGTCTACTTTTCATTTTATTTCTAGTACACCTACCTTATTTAATGCTGGAACCAACCATTCCCAGTTAAGTTCCTGTTTCTTATCGACCATATTTGATGATCTTTCTCATATTTTTAAGGTGATTTCTGACGATGCTCAGCTTTCGAAATGGGCAGGAGGTCTTGGTAATGACTGGACAAATGTTAGAGCTACCGGATCTACAATTAAAGGGACTAACGGCAAAAGCCAGGGAGTCATTCCCTTCCTGAAAGTGGCTAACGACACAGCGGTCGCAGTCAATCAAGGAGGCAAACGCAAAGGTGCGATGTGTGCTTATCTTGAAACATGGCATCTGGATATCGAAGACTTTCTTGAACTGAGAAAAAATACAGGGGACGAGCGGCGGCGCACACACGACATGAATACAGCTAACTGGATTCCCGATCTATTCATGAAAAGAGTCGCTGAAAATGGACGTTGGACCCTGTTTAGTCCAAGTGATACAAGTGATTTACATGATCTATATGGACAGGCTTTTGAAGCTCGATATACAGAATATGAAAAAATGGCAGATGAAGGGAAATTAAAACTCTATAAGAAGATAGAGGCTCTACAACTTTGGCGGAAGATGCTGAGTATGTTATTTGAAACAGGTCACCCATGGATCACCTTTAAAGACCCCTCAAATATCAGATCACCCCAAGATCATATGGGTGTAGTACACAGCTCTAACCTATGCACAGAGATCCTACTGAACACATCAGTGAGTGAAACGGCTGTATGTAACTTAGGGTCAGTAAATTTAGGCATGCATATCACTGACCAAAAGCTCGATGAAAAAAAATTAGCTGCTACGATAAAAACAGCCATCCGGATGCTAGATAATGTGATCGACATTAACTTCTATCCAATTCCTGAAACTAGGAACGCTAACTTGCAACATAGACCAATTGGTTTAGGTCTTATGGGCTTCCAAGATGCACTCTATATGCAAAACATTAGCTACGCTAGCTATGAAGCAGTTCAATTTGCTGATGTTAGCATGGAGATGATCTCGTATTATGCAATTCTTGCCTCTTCTGAGCTCGCAAGAGAAAAAGGGGTATACAGCTCCTATAAAGGCTCAAAATGGGAAAGAGGATTGCTTCCAATTGATACAAACGCCCTATTAGAACATGAGCGTGGTGGATATCTTGAGTACAATAAGTCCTCTACAATGAATTGGGATCTAGTCCGGGAATCAATAAAAAAATACGGCATGCGCAATAGCAATACAATGGCGATTGCACCAACTGCAACTATCTCTAACATTACTGGGGTGACCCAGTCGATTGAACCAACATATAAACATCTGTATGTTAAATCAAACCTCTCAGGTGAATTTACAACACCTAACATCTTTCTTGTTGAGCGTTTAAAACAGCTCAACCTATGGGATGCAGAAATGATCGATGACTTAAAATACTTTGATGGATCGATCTCAGAAATCGATAGAATTCCCTCTGATGTAAAAGAAGTGTTCTTAACCGCCTTTGAAGTAGCCCCAGACTGGCTGATTGAATGCGCAAGTCGCAGACAAAAATGGATCGATATGGGACAGTCTTTAAACCTATACCTTTATGAGCCAAGTGGTAAAAAACTTCATGAGATGTACATGCTCGCATGGACAAAGGGTTTAAAAACCACCTACTATTTACGAACCCTTGCTGCGACACAGATTGAAAAGTCGACAACTGACATCAATAAACGAGGGCTCCAACCCCGTTGGATGAAAAATAAGTCTGCCTCCAGCAATATCCAGGTAAGTAGAAGTCCATCCGATATCGAGGTGGATAAACCGACAAAAGATCGACCTCTAGCGTGCAATCTAGAAGAGGGATGTGAGAGTTGTCAGTAATACAAGTAAAAACAGGAAAACACAAATGCTAAATTTTGATGATGAGAATCATAAATCCAAGGCCTTATCGGCAGAAAATAAGGTAAGTACCAATCAACGAATGAATGCAAAAAATAAACGATTGATTAACTGTAATCAGGTAGATGTAAACCAGTTGATGCCCCTAAAATATACATGGGCCTGGGAACACTATCTGAATGGCTGCGCTAACCACTGGATGCCAACAGAAGTGTCGATGACTAAAGACATCGAACTGTGGAAATCCAATACGTTAAGTGTCGATGAAAAACTTGTTATTATGAGAAATCTCGGATTCTTTAGTACGGCAGAAAGCCTTGTGGGCAATAACATCGTTCTTGCCATATTCAAACATGTAACAAACCCTGAAGTGCGTCAATATCTTCTCAGACAAGGATTTGAGGAAGCGATCCACACACACACTTTTCATTATATCGTAGAGTCTCTCTCTCTAAACCAAGGGGAGATTTTTAATATGTATAATGAAGTGAATTCGATTCACGCCAAAGATATGTTTGAAATGAAGCTGACACAAGAGATTATGGACCCTCATTTTAACACGGCTACTCCAGAGGGTGCTCAAACTTTTCTCAAAAACCTGATCGGCTATTACATTATTATGGAAGGGATCTTCTTTTATAGTGGATTTGTCATGATCCTTTCTTTTCACCGTCAAAATAAAATGACGGGAATCGGAGAGCAGTTCCAATATATCCTCAGAGATGAAACAGTCCACTTAAATTTTGGTATTGATCTTATCAATAGTATTAAAGAAGAGAATCCAGAACTCTGGACAGAGTCATTCCAAGCTGAGATTATTGAGTTAATTAAAGAAGCTGTTGAGCTTGAATGTAAATACGCCCAAGACTGCCTACCTAAAGGGATCTTAGGCCTTACAGCTCCTATGTTCCGTGACTACGTACAGTATGTCGCCAATAGACGCTTAGAACGAATCGGTCTGGACCCTTTTTATCGCGCTAAAAACCCATTCCCTTGGATGAGTGAAACAATTGACCTAGGCAAAGAAAAAAATTTCTTTGAAACGAGAGTAACAGAGTACCAGTCTGCTGGCAACTTAGTTTGGAATTAAGACAATTTCAAGGGGAGTCATCCTCCCCTTGAAATCTTATTTTTAGATGGCAGCTCTTGGCCTTGCTTGCCTCAATTGCTGTATATATGTACGCACCCATTGAAAAGCATTACTTGCCCGATGCAAGTCAATCTTCCGATCACTTCCGAGATGAGAAGATACGACAGCTCCTTTCAAAATTTCTGGAGACAGCTTATTTATTCCCGCACATAAAGCCCTCATACGATTCTCGCTCCCAGGATGTGTTGAACTCCACTCGGTCATCGAATGAATATCATTTTGATATGGAATCACACCCTGTTTCAGCAGTTCTTGTAAATAAAGCCCTCCCAAAGGATTATAACCTGCTGATTTTGCAAAATAAACACCTGTAATATCGGCTTCATATTCATGGGCTCTAGAAAAGCTCAAATCAGTTAAGGAGGCAATACTATCTGAGACCTCAGCTAATACTTTTTGGAATGCCGATAAATTCATCCCCCCTGCTACATATATTGCATATACAGCAAGAATAACAGATCGAGACATAACATATGGCGTTGCTAAAACTCCAATTACAACACCTAGTATAATCTGAATACTTATCCGATGTACCGCGTGCCGAGAGGCAATATGAGTTAGTTCATGTCCTAATAAAGCAGCTATTACATCATTTAATTTAACTGATGATAAATCAATTTCAAGCTCTGATCCATCTGGAAAATCAAGCTTACAGGTTTTAATAGCCCGTCCCTCTATCGCCCCAGCGATTTCTTTGATCATCTGAGAAGAAACGCGAACTCCACCCCCTGGCGCCGCATACGCGTTGATATCTAGACCGCCATATGTTCGAACTTCATAATCAAAAGCTTCTGTATTGGCAGGATTTAGCAAAGACTGATTTGCCAGATACAATGTTTTAAACACTGTTGAAACTCTGTCTGATATAGTTGAGTTAGTTCCGACAACCAGCTCACAACTCTTAAAAGAAACTAGATCTTTTGAAATTACAAAACAATTAGCCAGGAACTTTTCTACAATTCTTGGAATAAAGAGCCACTGGCTTTTTCCGTTAATTGGGTTAATAGAACAACATCTACTCGCATATCGATCCAAGCCTATCGTTTGTAGAATGTAGTGACAACCCGAAATAGATCGATCCCAAATAGAGGCTGTCATACAAGAGACATCATATGCTTTATCACTGAGCCATAAGCCCCATCGGGTAGGTCCGCTCTGATTTTGGATATATTCAGCCCGAGTGGGTTGTAAATACCAATTAGCATAAGCATTTTGTGCCGCATCTTGTGCATTATATAATTCTTGATAACCAAGCATAAAAACACCTCTTATTGATAAGATGATTTATTATGCATTAAATTAGAATAGATATAAATATGAAATATATTTAAATTAATTGATTGCATTTACATTAATTATTTATATTATTATAAAAATATAAGTCATTACTCTTTAATAATATGTTACTTAATTTTAAGTATAAAACAATTTTATTAGTATAATTAAAATATTTATAATAAAATAAATTAGATGTAAATTAATTATAAAAATTAGGCAGGAATTGTGAAAATAGAAAAGCGATGACAATCTAAATGGGTTTGTAAAAAAATGACTATTTTATATAACCATCCAATCGATTAAGCCATCCCTTCTTCCATTGCTGTTCATGTCTCTCAGCTGGTGCGTTAGCAACCCTTTCTGACAAAACGATCTTCGCTTCACGGACAAAATCAAGAAGCAGGGTCTCAGATGAGGGGTTAAGCCGGCAGAGAACCTGTAAAAGCCCCCACCCCTGGCCTTTATAGGTTTCTGAAGGGGATGTCCCCTCTCCTTTAAAATGCAGGTAATCGATGAGTGCATATAGACCGGCTGAAGTGCTAGATAAACGATCAACAGTTTCTTGGATTTTTTTTCTATCCGATTCAACTATATGACTCATGATGTTCGATATAGAGCGATCAAGCCGTTTGGCAATAAAATCCGCCTGTAAATCCTTGGTTTCGCATAAAAAACCGCGTAAGCTGATCATCTCTGTGCTTTCTATGTTCTTATAAAATTCATCCCTTGAGTTCCAAGGACATGTTCGACTCTTTTGCAGAAAAGGGGGCAACACCCTCCCCTTAACCTCAATAAAATCCAAAAGGTCTGGAAAAGTTTCTGCAAAACGATCTGGTTTTCCAGAGGGATACCAAATAAAATGGCCTATTCCTAAAGAAGCGAATTCTTCCCCCCTTTTCCAATGAGTGAGCTCTTCTATTTTTCCACCACACTCACGCTCGAATATCTTCTCAGCTAGTTGATTGAGAGGTAAGATAGATAGCAACATCCAGGTAATCGGAATCATTTGATCTCCTTATAAAAGCTAATATCATTACCTCAATAAAAATAAATAATCGAGCAAATACCCAATGATTAGATGATTTTACCCAATAAGGCATCCTCTATTCTTACTAAACATTTTCAGATCCCTTATATTGGATCCTCTTTACTCTTGGAAAAAAGATCAGCATTTCCTACACTGACGGATTGACTTAAAGGATATATATGCACACACATTTTCTCAATCAAGTAGGCCAGAATTACCTAGATTTCGAGGTCACTAAAATCCTGTTTATCGAAGAACTGCGTTGCACTCTAAGAGAACTCACCCATAGACCTAGTGGTGCGCAGGTTATGCATATAGAAAATGACGATCCGGAAAATCTATTCTGCCTGTCTTTTAAAACTCTGCCATCAAGTTCTGATGGTGCAGCCCATATCCTAGAACACACAGTCCTATGTGGATCAAAAAAATTTCCTGTTAAAGATCCGTTTTTTTCGATGACCCGCCGCAGTTTGAACACCTTTATGAATGCTATGACAGGAGCAGACTTCACATGCTATCCTGCATCTTCCCAAGTAGAAAAAGACTTTTATAACCTATTAGAAGTGTATTTAGATGCAGTATTTCATCCAGACCTCAAAGAACTGAGTTTTCTACAAGAAGGTTGCAGATTAGAATTCACAAAGCCTAGTGACCCAAAGACACCTTTAGTGTTTAAAGGGATTGTGTTCAATGAAATGAAGGGAAGCCTGTCTTCTGCTGACTCAAGGCTATGGCATACCCTCATTGAGCATCTGACTCCAGACCTTCCTTACGCTCATAATTCTGGTGGCGATCCAAAACACATTCCCAATTTGACCTATAGCTCTTTAATTTCATTTTATGAAACGTTTTACCACCCAAGTCGCTGCCTCTTCTATTTTTATGGCAATCTTCCTTTAAAACAACACCTAGATTTTATTCACGAGAACACCTTAAAACATATCCTACCTCAAGATCCAATTAGTCCAATCCCATTACAAAGAAGATTTACTGAGCCGGTAAAAAAAACATACTCTTATCCGGTCACAGAAGATGAAAGTAGTAAGGATCGAACAATGGTATCTTTTGGGTGGCTCACCTGTCCGATCATCCAACAAGAAGATGTATTAGCCTTAACTATTCTCGATGCACTGCTAATGGATACTGATGCCTCCCCACTCAAAAAAATCCTGTTAGAATCGGGCTTATGCCTGCAAGCAGATGCTTTTATGGATAATGAAATGAGTGAAATGCCTTACGTCATTACCTTTAAAGGGTGTGAAGAAAAAAATATCGATGAATTGGAAAAGCTGCTTCTTAAATCATTACAAAAAATTGCCGATACACCGATTGAAGAACATCTGATCGACGCTGTGATCCATCAAATCGAATTTTCAAGACTTGAGATCACAGGCGATCACAGTCCATTTGGTTTAACACTCTTTTTACGATCAGCTCTTGCAAAACAACATGGGTGTGAGCCAGAAAACGCTCTTGTTGTCTACTCGTTATTTGAAAGGCTTAGTCAAAAAGCTAAGGACCCTAATTTTTTAAAAGAAATCTTAGAGAAGTATATCATTAACAATCCTCATTTTGTAAGGATTACCTTTGTGCCAGATGCAGAGCTGGCGCAAAAAGAGTCTGAAGCAGAAACTGAGCTACTGAGTCAAATTAAAAAAAACCTCTCTCAAATACAGATTGATAAGATCATTAAACAAACAGCTGAATTAAAAAAATATCAAAAAACAGTAGAAAATCAAAGCTTAGACTGCCTGCCTAAGGTAACTTTAGAAGATGTACCAATCTCTATTAGGGATTACCCCCTGAAACGAAAAAAACATGGCAACTTTGACACTTTTCATCACGATTGTTTTACCAACCACATTATGCACGTTGACCTCTGTTTTGATTTACCTCAAATCAAAGAAGAAGATCTTCCCTATCTGCAGCTCTTACTCACCCTACTGCCTCAACTAGGTGCAGGCGATAGAGATTATATCAAAAACCTAGAATACATACAGGCACATACGGGTGGGATTTCAGCATCGTCAGCTCTACATGTCCAAGTCACCGATCCAAATAAACTCAATCCGTCGCTTATAATTCGAGGTAAGGCTTTGCAAAAAAAGTCTGACAAGCTTTTTGCTCTCTACCGGGATATGATCACAAGACCTCACCTTAAAGATCCAAAAAGGATAAGTGAACTGATTAAACAAATTCACAGCTCCCTTATTAGCAAACTACCACGCCATGCACTACGCTATGCGATACAAGAGGCTTTAAGTGGATTTCACCTATCAACCCATATTAACAATCTATCATTTGGACTAAACTACCTACATACCATTGAAACGATCTACAAAGATCTCGATAAAAACTGTGATGCATTAATTGAGAAACTGACAAGATTAAATCAGGAAATTTTCACCTATCAAAATCCCCACCTTATTTTATCTTGTGATGCACAGAGTTTTAAAGAACTTGAAAAGAATAACTTCTATGATTTATTCACAGAGCTTACCTGCAGCCCTTCCAATCCATGGACATCAGAATACACCCTACCTGTAGTACCCTCACAAGCAAGATATATAGCAGCACCTGTGGCCTACAATGTGAAGGCATTCCCATCGATTTGCTTTATACACCCACATACACCTGCCCTGACTGTTGCCACACAGCTATTTGATAATAAAGTCTTGCTCAGTCAAATTAGGGAGCAAGGCGGTGCTTATGGGGCTGGGGCTAACTTTAGTTCAATGACAGGCTGCTTTTATTTCCATTCCTATCGAGATCCCCACATCATCCATACGCTAGAGGCTTTTGATCTAGCTATAGATATAATCGCCTCTGGCGCATTTTCAGATGCCGATCTTGAAGAAGCCAAGCTTGGCGTTATTCAACAACTCGACACCCCGATTTCACCAGGTAACAAAGCAATTACCGGATATAACTGGTGGCGGGATAATAAAACTATGTCGATGAGAGAAGAATTTCGTCGTAAGATTCTTGAGTTATCGAAAGCAGAATTGCAGCATGCGGTAACAGTTCACCTGAGCGGACAAAAAGAATCAGGCGTCGTTGTTTGTTTTGGTAATAAAGATCTTATCGAAAAAGAAAATAGAAAATTAAAAAAGACCAAGGAACCTTTAAAAATATTACGAATATAAAAAGTCATATTGAGGTTTTCTAATGTCTTGATTAGTATAAAATTTTGCAATCCAACTCTTAAAGGAGCGACTATGTCATCGAATTTGCTACTTTCTATGTGCACACTGACATCCTTACTGGTTAGCCCGATGATGGCTGGCTCAAAAGATAAATCAGTAGCTACCAATACAACACAGGATTGTGTTTGCTCGCCTAAGCAAATCTCTAAATTTTTCACAAATGTCGCTAAAACGGCAATGCCAGCTGTGGTATTCATTAAGGTTGAATCAACAAATGATGAAGTATTAAGCCCGTTTCAATCTCCAGGAGATCCATTTGACAACGATCTATTCCAGCGCTTTTTTGGGATACCACAACAAGCGCAACCTAAACAACAAATGAGTCAGGGATCGGGTTTTATTGTAAGCGCTGATGGCTATGTTTTAACAAACGCTCATGTGATTAAAGGAGCAGATAAAATCACTGTCGCCCTGCACGATGGACGGGAATTAGATGCAACGATCATCGGATCCGATCCACATACAGATGTTGCAGTTGTTAAAATTGATGGTAAAGACCTTCCATTTGTTAAGCTAGGAGACTCGGATCAAATGGAAATTGGGGAGTGGGTTGTTGCAATCGGTAGCCCTTTTCAACTCGAAGCTAGCCTCACAGTGGGGGTCATTAGCGCCAAAGGAAGACAAAACCTTAAAATCACAGATTTAGAAGACTTTATACAAACTGATGCAGCGATTAATCCTGGTAATTCTGGAGGGCCCCTGCTCAACTTGGATAGTGAGGTTATCGGTATTAATACAGCTATCGTATCCCGTTCCGGAGGATATATGGGTATCGGATTTTCTATACCGAGCAACATGGTCAAAAATGTCATGACTCAAATTATTAACAATGGAGTGGTGACAAGGGGATTTTTGGGGGTATCTTTACAACCAGTCGATCGGGATATCGCAGATGCTTTTAACTTAGAAAAAGCTGAAGGGGCACTAGTCTCTGATGTAAGTAAAGACTCTCCTGCTGATAAAGCTGGATTAAAGCAAGGTGATATCATCATTGAGTACAACGGGACCACAGTAAAATCGCTAGGTGGCTTTAGGAACGATATCTCTTTAATGAAGCCGGGTTCAACTATTCAATTAAAAGTCCTTAGAAAAGGTGCTTTTCTTACACTTCCGGTTACATTAGGTAGCATTTCTGATGCCTTAACAACCACAAGTGGTCTATCACAAAAACTCGGTATTGAAGTTGATGAATTAAAGCCCGAGATTGCTCAACAACTAGGCTATCCCCAAATTGAAACAGGGGTATTTATCACTAAAGTAAAACCTGGATCGGCAGCTTCCATGGCAGGGATGCGTCCCGGGTTTATTATTCAGGCTATTAACCATAAAAAAATATCAAATCTGGCTGAATTTAACGAAGCGATGGCAGAGGTGGGCAATAAAAACAGGGTCTTAATCCTTGTCAAACAAGGATCGATGACCAGATTTTATTCTATTAAAATGGATTAAACTAGAAATTCCAATAGGGTGTAAATGCCGTTTACACCCTAATTTTAAATGGTCCTACTGATCTTCGGGACGAGCTCTCATGGCCTTTTTTTCTCCGTGCAACCTTTTTCCTTCAAGCATTTTTTTCTTCTGCTTGCGAGAACGGGTTTTCTTCTGCCTTCGAATCTTTTCTAATGCCTGCTGCTTCTCAGTCTTTTCCTTTAAAATAAGCGACTGGTATTTTTCACAAAGCATACGTCTTGCAAGAATCCGGTTCATTTCTCTAAAGCGATGCTTTTGACATTTAACCGCAAGACCTGTGGGCACATGTTGCAAATACACACACGAAGAAGTTTTATGTAAATTTTGCCCTCCCCTGCCAGATCCTATAATAAATTTTTCAGATAGATCATCTTCTAAAATACCCAGACTATGCATAAGAGCTTCAATATCATCTGCTTTTTTTTTAGTGATTGTCATAGTCTAGATCCTAAGATTCTTAAAGCTTATCTGCATATAAACACATTAGTGACCATGATGAGAGCTTTCTTCATGACCTTCATGACCTTCATGCCCATGGTTCTTTTGCCTCCCATGATCATGATGCTCCTCGTGATGCTCATGATGATGGTGCTCATTCTCATAAACTTCATTTCGATAGTAATCATCGTCGTAACCTCCATAGATATATTCTTCATTCACCTCTATAGACTGATTACACCCAGCAATCGTAAATACTGTTACAATGAAAAATAACACCTTCCAATGTATGACTTACTACTCCTTAGATACTAGCATTAACCCAATAAAGCGAGTTTCATTGACTTAAGATCGATAACCTATTTACTATTTCTTCTTGTTTATAGGGCATTGATTGATTCCAAGAAGGTGATAAACAACACACCAACTCATTAATGACTCAAAGGCAACAAAACAAGCCATCAGGAATAAAACCCAACTCTGATTTAGATAGGCAAACCATAATAATAATAAAGCTATTAGACCACGCAGGACTTTTCCAGACAGCCCTAGATTTTTTGGAAAAATATTTCGTAGCCAGCCCATTATTATCTCCTAAGTAAAGACATCACAATCCTCATAACATCTGCAAAATATAGATCATAACAGAATCTCTAAAGTATTAATAGAAAGAATAGGTGTGTGCTTTGTTAGCAGATATGTACTGGAAAACTATCAAGGTCTTTTTTTGAAATTTAGACGTTGCTTAATACACTCTTATCAAAGTAAATCCCGAAGCCACGAATGCCTCCTATACTCGAAAATCGAATGCAACCATAAAGGAGATCTTTCAATCCATAACATCAACAATAAAATGCCTTTATAGATCTGATAATTGGTTAAAGTTCATACTCTCAGGTTGAGGAGTCGAATATATAACATGAACGAAGTTCATTTAGGTGATTCCGTAATTATGAAAAAAATTAGAAATGAAATTAAAAAGATCTGCCTCTTATCACTTACTTATTCCCTAACTCTTGGTGAAGTTAAGATTCAATACCAACGATGTGCAGCGTCTTTTTCGAAGAAGCCGCACATCTAATACAAGTAGAAACAGAGGGTGATTACGTTACACTACCACTTAAGGAAAGAAGGCAACATACTTTTACCATTATACGTATAATCACGGTCTCTGTGTCGGTCATTAACGCCGAAATTAGCACCATTGTCCTTTATGGCTTTCTTGATTTGCTGCTCAGCATTTATCCCCTTTGGAGACAAGACACCCTTGATCACTTCAATGCCATCAGAATGGTATAAAAAGGTGCAATTAACATGATTTATCGCTTGTGGATTTTGAGCCAAAGCTGCAGCCACTATATCTGGATCAGCTCTTAATTTAGCAGAGCCAAACTCAAGAGCCAAGCCATTCTGGGCCACAGCCGCTAGAAGTGCTTCACGACGCAATCCGGATTTGACATCATGTGGTATATGGTTAAACGCCAAGCCATTCTGGTTCATAGCCGCTAGGACCACAATTCGATCCTGTTTGAGTGGATCAGGGGCGCGGTTCAGTTTCATTCCGTCTGCAGTTACTAACCTAACCCACTTCTCACGGCGATCTGCCCTCATCGTAGGGAGATCTGCATATTGATGTGCTTGTGGATCTTGGTTCACAGCTATATTCACTACATCTGGATCCGCTCTTAATTTTTCAGAAGCAAACTGAAGGGCCAAGCCATTCTGGGCCACAGCGGCTAAGACCATAATTCGATCCATGCATGCCTCAGGGACATCTTTGAGTTTCATCCCATCTTCACTTACTTCCCCAAAAGACATCGCATATTCATCTGCAGCCTCGATTGCTTCGGGCACTTCTACTCCTAAGATTGCGCAATTTGCTAGAGGGAGTGTGCAGGCGTCTTGATTCTCTATTCTAGGTGGTTGCCCTATAAATACTGCATGTGTTTTTGCTAATGTGGGATCCTTAGCAGCTGCCGCTGCTACCGGTGTTTCGCCCCAATTTATTTGCTGGATTGTATTAGTCATAAAACCTTTATTTTTAAACTTTAATATATTTATTATATAGAATTAATGTTAATTTCTTTTAAAGCGGTATCTAATCTTATTTAATTACTGTTTGTTAGATGCCCATTCTAAATGCTCCATCTAGTGGGCAATGGGCACCTATTACTTCATCTGCCCTTTATTTTAACATTTATTATTAAATTAATTATTAATTTATTGTTTAAAAATACTAATAATTAATTTAAACTATAAATAACTAATAATTAAAGATTTAAGTGAATTTATAAAAATAATTATTATATAGATTAAGAGGCTTTAAATAAGATGGTTATGACTCATTAATTTTCCATTTTATCTTCGTAAAAATGCCCAATTAATGGCTTACCCTGGCAGGTAGAGGAAAGCCTACAATTCCATAGGTTTTATAAGGTGGTAGATCGATTGAGTACATGGGATAAATAGGATTTAATGTGAGAATATTGATCAATCACATAGAACAGCAACAAGGCGCATATTATACCAACCTATCTGCATGATTAGGTTATACCCTACTAGGTGAACATTAAGGGGATGACTGTTATGAAGATGCTAGTATCCTGGGCTGCTACAATGGATCAAACAGATTGTATGATCTATTTTTTACGAATATAGAGATAATCCTTATGGAACGGATCTCCAGAAGGGATACATCAGGTACGTCCCAAGCGGGTCAGAAAAACTCGATCACCACCCATGAGGACTTCTGCCCCGACGCCTAATATGAACGGAGTTGGGTTAATTTGTATATCAAGCAGACCATGCTAGAGTGTAAGAACCTATCGAAATACATTATTTCATGAGATATATTAACCTTTTTAACCTAGAAGAGGTTAAGTAGGGTAAAACAGTCTATTTCAAATGTTAAATGATCTATGCACTTAGAAAGTCAAGAGGGATATCAGTGTTAAGGATATGTAATTTTATAGATGCAGTATGACAAATTCTATTTATGAGTATCGATCCATCGCACAAATAAAGGATCGGTTTTTAAAGAGTCAAACGATGTAGATCCTAATACCTCAGATATATTTTCTAGCCCTTCCCTCAAAGCTGTTTCTAACCAACCAATACTTGCCTCAGGCTCCTTCAGCTCTGCGTGAGCAGAGGCATTCATTAAGGCGATTTCAACAGTAGGCTCATTTTGAAAACATTGGGCTCCGAGCTTTTTGACTAAAGAGAAATCTTTTTCTGCAAACGCTGTTTTATGCAGTAAAGACATCCCGTCTAAAGATAAATCATTCTCCACAGATTTTAATAGCTGATAAGCTAGCTGGATCCCACCCCTTTCGTATTCTAAAAATGCTAGGTATTGGGTAGAAAGAGTAAAAATTAACCCTTCTTTTGCAGATCCCCTTATCTTTTCAAAGGCTTGAATCGCATCAGTAGCTTGGTGTTTTTTCATCATTTCTTCCGCATCAAGAAACATCTGTTTGATAGCCAAGTCTTGATCGGGAGCTGAAAGCTTTTTAGTTTTATTCCATCCATCATAAGACTGAAAGGCGAAAAGAAAAAATAAAGCCCCTATAAAAATCTGACCGTATACAAAGAATACAATCGCTATTGCAATAGCAATTAGAGCCCCAATCATCAAAGCATATCGAATCCCTTTAACACCGAATACACCTTCGCAAATCACACTCAATAGCTGCCCTCCGTCTAAAGGCAGTACTGGTAGTAAATTCACGACAGTCCAAAATAAGTTGATATATTGCAAGGCCAATAGAACAGGGGCAACAGGTGATGTGGCAACATCAGATAATTGTAAAACGCCTCTGGCCATTAAAAACAGCAGAAAACCGAATAAAGGACCGTTTAATATAATTAAAAATCGTTTAGGAAGTGATACCCCACCACTTTCATATTGTGTCACCCCACCCATCGCCACTAGTGCAATCCGAGGCTTTAATCTAAAATAGGCAGCAGTAAGAGCATGTCCTAGCTCATGAAACAGGACCGACACAAAAATGATCCCCATCCAAATAAGGGTCCCCACAAGCTCCCTGCTATAAAGAAAGCCTATCAAACCAGATACAATCCAAAAGGAGATGTGAATGGAAATAGGGATCCTATAGCTGCTCTCCATCTTTTTAACCACGCTCTTTAATAGCTTGCTGCATTTTAATACCCATATCAGCTGGTGACTCTGCAACAAAAACACCTGCTGCTTTTAAAGCTTGCATTTTATCTTTAGCAGTCCCTTTTCCGCCAGATACGATCGCACCAGCATGTCCCATTCTTCTGCCCGGTGGTGCTGTCAAACCTGCAATAAAAGCAGCCACAGGTTTTGTGCATTCATTTTTAATCCATTCTGCTGCCTCTTCCTCAGCGTTTCCACCAATTTCTCCAATCATAAGAATAGCTTCTGTGGCAGGATCATCCTGAAATAAACGAAGGACATCGATAAAATTGGTTCCATTTAAAGGATCTCCTCCAATACCCACACAAGTAGATTGTCCTATGCCTAAAGCAGTTGTCTGCCATACAGCTTCATATGTCAGCGTTCCTGAGCGAGAAACAATACCCACTTTTCCTTTTTTATGAATATAGCCTGGCATGATCCCTATTTTACATTCTTCAGGAGTAATGATTCCTGGGCAGTTAGGACCTATCAAACGGGATCGTTTACTACTGCGCATGACCCTTCTGACCTCTACCATATCCAAGACAGGAATCCCTTCAGTAATGCAAATAATAATGGGGATCCCCGCATCTTCTGCTTCAAGAATGGCATCGGCTGCAAAGGGAGGGGGAACAAAAATAACTGTAGCATCACAGCCTGTGACTTTTTTTGCGTCATATACTGTATCAAATACAGGCAGTCCGAGGATCTCTTGTCCACCTTTACCGGGAGTTACCCCTCCTACAAAACGAGAGCCGTAGAGCAACCCTTGTTCTGTATGAAAACGGCCCGATTTTCCAGATATCCCCTGAGTAATGACTTTGGTATCTCTATTAATTAATATCGCCATAGATAACTCCCTTCTACCTGGATTTTAAAACAGCAACGGCTTTTTCTGCTGCGTCAGAAAGACTGTCTGCTGTTGTGATTTTAAGTTTAGACTCTTTTAGAAGACGAGTACCCATTTCTACATTTGTTCCTTCCATACGAACAATTAAGGGAACAGTAATAGCAAACTCCTTGGCAGCTTCAATAATACCTTCAGCAAGGGTCGCGCAATTCATAATCCCACCGAAAATATTGACCAAAATAGCTTTTACCTGAGGATCTTCTAAAATAATACGAAAACCGGCTGCAACTTTTTCTTTAGAAGCGCCCCCACCTACATCTAAAAAGTTTGCAGGCTTGCCTCCATAATGATAAATAAGATCCATTGTTGCCATTGCAAGCCCTGCGCCATTAACCATACAACCGATATTTCCATCGAGTGCGACATACGCCAGATCAAATTCTTTGGCATCACTCTCTGATTTAGACTGCTGGGTAGCATCATAACAACTAGCAATATCGGGGTGACGAAATAATGCATTTTCATCGACGCTAAGTTTTGCATCAAGCGCCCAAAGTCCACCTTGCTGATCTGCTACGAGGGGGTTAATCTCTAATAAAGAGGCGTCTGTTTTAATAAATGCCTGCGCAAGAGCCTTAGCAATGTGCATACCAGCCTCTGCCTGCTTGCCTTTCCATCCCATAAATCCAGCAAGCCGCACTAAACGAAAGTGTTTAATTGCTCCATTGAGCTCTACAGGAAGCTTAAGGATCTTTTCTGGATGTTTTTCAGCGATCTCTTCAATATCCATTCCCCCTTCAGGAGAAGCGATCAAAATAGGCTGGGCCCTGTCTCTGTCGATCACAACACTCATATAATATTCTTTTTGAATATCTAGCGGCTTGGATATTAAAACTTTATGGGCAATAACCCCTTGCGGACCTGTTTGATTATTAACCATTTTCATCCCCAGTAGGTGCTGGGCAACAGAAAAGATTTCATCTGGATTTTTTCCAAATTTTACCCCACCAGCCTTACCCCTGCCGCCAGCATGGACTTGTATTTTCACAACCGCCTCAGAAAGAGCGAGCTGTTTGATGATCTTTTGAATTTCCACATGGTTACTTGCGACACCAAAAGGAGGGACCGGTATCCCATACCCCTTTAAAATTTCCTTTGCTTGATATTCATGTAAATTCATATGGTGATCCTTTTCTTCTTTTGAAATCCCTTATCTGATAGACTTATTTTTCTATCAACACTAAAAGCTACATAGATGCTAAGTTTTTTAAAAAATCGTTTTCAAAAAGTAAAACAAGCTTTATTAAAAACCCATTCAGCGCTCAGCTTCCGTCTTAGTGCCTTAGTAGGCAAACCTTGGAATGATGAAACATTCGAAGAACTAGAACATATTCTTTACGAAGCAGATCTAGGTAGTGAATGCATTAATGAGCTCATATCACACCTGCGATCAGAGCTACGCCTAAGGCCCATGCAAGAGATGGGCTCTATTCTAGAGCTTTTAAAACAAGCGGCTCTAAAAATGATCCCACCGCCTGAGTCTCCCCCTTTACTTAATCAACCCCATATCATCCTTGTCGTAGGAGTTAATGGCAGCGGTAAAACGACAACAATTGCTAAACTGGCCCATCATTTTCAAGAGCAAGGGAAAAAAGTCCTCGTGGCTGCAGGGGATACCTTCCGAGCAGCGGCAATTGATCAACTCACTCACTGGGCTGATAAACTTGGAATACACATTATTAAATCCAAGCCTGGGGCAGATCCTTCGGGAGTGGCTTTTGATGCTCTATCAGCTGCTACATCACGTGGCTATGATCTGGTAATCATCGACACAGCAGGCAGGTTACAAAATAAAACCGATCTGATGCAAGAACTTGAAAAAGTAAAAAGAATATGCCAAAAACAGATCCCTGCCTCCCCCCATGAAACCCTGCTAGTTCTTGACGCGAC
The DNA here is from genome assembly GCA_945875745.1 of Chlamydia trachomatis. Taxonomy (GTDB): domain Bacteria; phylum Chlamydiota; class Chlamydiia; order Chlamydiales; family Rhabdochlamydiaceae; genus VGMB01. The sequence continues at coordinate 10,037 of CAMCLJ010000018.1, read as the reverse complement.
TACAGGACAAAATGCGATCGATCAAGCAGCAATCTTTCATCAATTTACCCCTCTTACAGGGATTGTGCTAACCAAGTTAGATGGTTCGGCAAAGGGTGGAATCGTTTTAGCCATCTATAAAAAACTCAAAATCCCAGTGCAATGGATTGGTGTTGGTGAAGGTGTTGATGATTTAATGCCTTTTAATCCAAAAGAGTATGTAGAAGCTCTCTTTGAAAGCTAGCCTGCTTTACCACTTTATATAATCTGAAGGTGAAGATTCACACCGCTGGAGAGTAACTTAGGATTTTTTGGATAGGTCGCACTAAGCGGTTCAATGCATACAAACCCCGCATTTTCGGGACGGTAGATCTGCAGTGAAGACTCCTCAGTATGAGATTGATATTCGATCTGCATTGTATAAGAACTGGTATTGAGCCGTACATGAGAGGGCTGCTGCGGATCTTTTGGATAAAAACCAAAATCTAAAGCACCGCTCAGTGGTGGCTTTACATCATTACCTACAATCCAGTTATCGGGTACTGCTACCACCTGCTTACCATTAAAATACTCCATCTGTGGTTGATGGATTACAAGCTCTGCCCTCTTATCGATTGCGTAATAATAATGATAGCCAACCACTGCCGGCTCTTGTGAGTCCACAGAGAGTTCTAAAAATAGCCCGTGGCTGTTGAGCTGAACATCTAAATACATTGTAAAATCAAACCCTTCCAAGCTAGAGACAAGAACTCCATTCCAAATATCATTCCCACTAACTTTTGCATGTAAGCTTGTAGCTGTATGGGTACAACTCCATGGAGCGTATCGAGCGACCCCGTGAGAAAAAGGCTCATCAATCCCCTTGGCTTTGATGGCTGCAATGTGGAAAAACCTATCTTGAAAAGCAACAGGGGCAATTTTATTTAAGGGACGATGATGAAAATGGGGGCCGATAAGAGCTCCAAGCCCTGCCCTTCTTTCTTCAAATAAAGGAGTTGTAGATTGATCGATCACCTCTATTCCATCTTTTTTAAAGCTTACTAAATTCATTCCGAAAGATGGGAGGAATGTGGCTGTAAGCCTCTTTCCATCTAAAGATGTAGACTCAAGAGTAATCGACAAAAACGCCCCTCCGACTAAAACATGTAAGGCAAAATTTTATAAGGGACCTTCTGACAATATGTATTCCAGTCCTCACCATATTTTCTTGCGCACCTGGCATCATCACGCATAGCTCTTTCAATCATGAGCAAAGCAAGAAAGAGAATATGAAAATAAGGAAGCACGCTCTGAAATAATACGGGAATCGTCCAAAAAAACGCTCCACAAAATTCTGGAACATAATGAAAATGTCGAGAGATACCCCAAAAGCCAGAAGCTAGAAGCAAACTTTGTTTTTGCTCACCTGTTTGAGTAGTATAATTGGCGATGATTAACTGCGGCTCTTTTTTCCAGACTCTACACTCCCCATTCATCATTCTAACCTGTTGCCGCTGCCGGTCAGCGAAATAAGTCAGTAAGATGCTTCCAAAACCGAGCATGAAAATGAGAGCAAATAAAGGAAAACCTAAATACTGTGGGTGGTGGACTAAATACAAAGCAGAAGAGGGGTAAATAGCTGGCAGCCAAACCATAGAACCCCAGCAAATATAAAAGCCTGCTCTATCATGCATGATATCGATCGATCCTAAATACCCTGTCTCCCAAGCAAAGAATTTCATTAAATAAATCAATTGAAGCATAACGACAAGAAGCATGGCATCACTAAGACCGTATAACTGATGCTGCTTGGCTGCAAAAGAGATGATAATAAAACTCCATGCGACAAGACCGAAACGGCAATTGATAAACTTCTTAACATCCCAACCTGACACCCTCGGGTAAAGCTCCGTTCCCCAGTAATAATCAAAAATAGGATTGCCAGAAGATCCAGAATCGGAAGAAGATGGGCGGTATCTTCCCTTAAAATACAAAACAACACAGATGAAAAGACTAAGCAAATTCAAAGAGCTTAAAATTTCGCCAAAATGATCGTAGATAAGAGTAGGAGAAAACCAATGAAATTGAAATGCGCCTATATAAAACAACCCTAAAGAAATAAAAAATGCTTGAGGACCATTGGCTTTATAAACAGGGACATTACCTTTAGGGGTAATAGGACCGTAGAACTTTTTACCGGGAGTAAGTCTCATGATAAGCAGCTGCATGACTGTAAAAACAGAGATCGCAGACCAGGATACACCAGAACCCCAAAAAACAGGCTGCCACATCTGATATAAAGCTGAGAAAAACCCTTGAGACTTCCACATAGAATACAGCTGACTTAAAGACCCGTTTAAATGAACGTTTGTATACCACATCAAGATAACGATCGCTGGGCAGCATGTAATGAGTATTAAAGGCATCAGCGTTCTTTTACCAAAGAGCGATAAGAAGTTTTTTTGATTCAATCGATACATCTGCCCTCCTTAACCTCGTTTACAAAAATAATTAGATACACTACGCCTTAAATAGAATATTTTTGAGTTTTTAATCCAGAGATTTTCAATAAAACTCATCAATTCCTACCGCATATATATTTTTTTATAAGTTCTAGCTATTCTTCCAGACAAAATAGTAATGACTAAGGGACTACTTAGGTGCAGAATATGTTAACTCACAAAGAAATCTTAATGATTCCTTTAACTTGAAAGAATATACAACCTTTAGCAATAAAGGTTAAAAAAGTATCCTTTTCAATTCTAACAAGAGACATCTATGAGCATGCAACCCACTTCACAAAGACAACAACCACATCCGATTACCTTTCAAATCCAGCAATCTATTAGTTGCGCAGCACGCGTGATAACCTTTGTAGCGGGCAAGGCTTTTGAGGCCCTTGCATTCGTTTTTAGTAAGGCAATAGACTTCCTCAGCTTTGTCGGAAGAAGATGGACCAATCCTGAGACAGACAATCTAACCCCAGCTATCGTAAACAGAGGTTCTCTGAATTTTGATCTAGAGCAGCATATATTACTACTGAAGGTCCTACCGTCCGGCCCCTTACATAAACAACCAGGAAGAGCGGATCATATCGGTACGCCTCATCATTCTTTTTTTGATGGGATTGATTCTTCAAAATTAGTAAAGATAGATAGCGATGTAAATATAGAAAACCGAAAAGACTTTCTAGACAATAGCTACCGAAGCGACCCCCCTATAATCGGCAAAAGCTCTTTTATCCCCGATGCGATGTTAGAGCATCTTATGCGTAATAAAAAAGATACGGCGTTAGCAGTAAAACAGAGCGAATGGACCCAAGATGCAATTACTAACATGGAAGGAGCTCTACACACCTTTATCACTCCAGTATGCAGTGTACTCATGACAGGAGACTACAAATGGGTGGGCCAGTTAATAGGTGAAGGCTTTAGAAACAATCAAGCACGTAACGTTCTTATGAGCGCGGCGGTTCAACCCGATTTTGAGTTCGATACAGTCATGATGAAAGTAGTAGAGGTAGGAGACTCTCCCATTGTAGGTAAAGATTTAGGGAATTTTCCTGTTGCCGACATATCATTAAAGCAGTGGGGCTCAGACAGCTTACTCTCATATGAAGAAGCTCTGCGTAAACACATGGTTTACCACCTATCACCATCCCACGCTCTTCCAGCCCTTGATCAAATTGATCCAACAAATATCCTAAGCCAAACTGATGTCAAGACTCTTCTTGAAACGGCTATTACTGAACAAGTAACAACTTCTGAATTCCTAAAAGATAAATTTATGCGAATAGAACACTCACTTTACTTAACAGGAGATCGAGTAGTTTCGTTAGAAATGTTATATGCAACCTATCTACAGCAACTGAGGAATGAATTTAGAGTGCTCAATCAGTATGCTCCTCAAGGATATGTGTACACAATAGATCCACCCGCTATTTTTGTACGCTGTTTAGAAGGGGGGGCTCCAGGAGGGGATCCAGCCCACATTCTTAACCGGCTACAAGCTTTAGCATTCAAAGATCTAAAACGTGAAGAACTCTTTACCAACATGCAGGTCATTGCATTTAATGACTTTAGGGACCGTAGTCTCCTTCCCTTGTTGGGACAAGTCTTCCCAAAGAAAATCGTTGTTAGCAAATCCTCACTTTTCCAGCAAAATCCAAAAGGAACCTATTTTGGACATCCGAACCTTGCTCTTGTTATACACAATAATAGCGATGGATTTGGTCAAAATATTGAATTTGAAGGACCATCTAGCTTAGACGGGGTAATTGGATCATTTTCTAATGCTGCGTGTACCCTAAAAAGAGATCGAGAGGATCTGTTTGATCACGTGATGACAGCGTAAGGTAGTAAAGCTCTATCGTAAAAAGGGGCACCTCTTCTCAGCTATTATGCAGGGAAGGGGTGCCCTTCTATTTTTTTGTCAAAGACAGGTCTATTACTATATACAAAACTAAGCATTCTATCATCTAATCACAGCATTTTTATCTTAATACGGCAGGTCATTTTAACCTGAATATACAGATAGAATTGGATCGATTTGAACCTAATGAATACTTACAGAATAGACATGTCGTCATTCTTATATAAGAGTTGTTTCTCAAAATTATTCTCCCTACATACAATCAAACATCATATAAAAAAGAAAAACTGAAGGATTTTCCCCTTCCTAATTGCATTGAATTCAAGATGAAATCAAGTCATTTTAAGAGTTAAAATATTAAAAAAATAACTTAACACTTGTCATTTCAAATATCATTTGCAATAATCCGAAAAATAGAACAACCCATATAGTAGCTATGAATCATTTTGGAGTATTCCTTCACTCTCCATTTGGAGAATCCAATATTATGCAAGGCAATAACAAATCGCTTCTATTACAGTTTATTCTAAATGAACTATTTCAAAGTCAAACAGCACACCAAAATAAAGAACCTCTTCTAGTTCTTTTTGAACCGATCTCATCTTGTTTTTATCCGTTAGACTGGTCATCGCAAAGAGGTCACCTTAATAAGGTGGTTGAGCATGCGCTATTACTAAAAACAGCCTTTCCAGAGCAGGCAGAAGCTATCGATCTTTTTGAGCATGCCTTGATCAACACGACAAATGCAATTGCCAATCATTTGGACAAGCCAGGTGACCATTTTGACGGGCAGCTCACCTTATATATCAAACAACTATATCTACTGTTAGAGCCTATCATGTGTGAGTGTGGAGAAGATGAAAATTTTTTATTTTTTCTTTTAAAGCACCATGAAAAAATACATGCTATAACTCATTCCACCTATCTGCTATCCTTCATTCAAAAAGAGCTCAAACAAGAGCCAACTGCTCTTTGTGAGTGGCTCTGTGATAAATTCCATGCCCGAGGATTTACTTGTTTAATCCCGGAAGTTAAAAGCTTGCTTTTGCAATTACAATAACTGCCAATGAATACACGACAGGATCAGTTTCAGGCGCTTATAGCGCTGACTCTTCAGTATATTAAAGAGGAATACAACTCTGGCACATCTATTCTATGTGGTGATGAGTCGTATCCATTTTTTAAAAGCCTGAGTCCACCCAAGGTAAAAAAAATTGCAGACCCCAGACCCAATCAAAAGCCCCCTGCTCAAATAGCTGCACCTTTAAGCCCTAAAAGAGTCCCGTTTGTTCAAGTAAAAGAAATCATATCCGATCAAAAAATCGATATAGCACCGCAAGAGCCTATTACTAAACAGCCCTCCGATCCATTCCCTGAAGACCTAAAAAAACAAGTAGAAAAACACCTTTCTTATATCAAGATCATCAAAAACATCCCAAGTGATGAGGGGGCTCAAATACTTGCCAGTGGCTGGAAGCACCCCTGTGCAAAAGGTGGAGTCCTTCTTTTTAGCTTTACTCAGAGCCCTAACGAAAAAAGCTTTTTATCTAACATCAAAAAAGCAATTGAATCCCATTTTTGTAGCTGTGAAATAATTGATGTAAAAGAATGGGAAGATAAAAAGGAATGGAATAGATTTTTTATTTTGTATAACCCCCGACTCATTTTAGGGGACCCTAATTTGTTTCAAACAAAAAACCTTTTACCATTTTACAAAGAAAATGCTGTTTCAAAACAGATGTTTTTAAATAGCTACCCTTTTATGCTCCTAAAGCCTTTATCTACTTACCTTGATACTCCCGAGCACAAAAAGAGCCTATGGAACCAGTTATGCACCATCCTGAAAAACCCTTGATTGTCAATGTTGTTTTAGATGACGCGCTTGATAAATCCTTAGACTATTTCATTCCAGAAGAGATCACAGATACGATTAATCCTGGATCTAGAGTCCTTGTGCCTGTTAAAAACAGTGTAAGGCAAGCAACTGTTTGGCAAGTGAAAAGCTCTTCTTCATACGTAAATTTAAAATCTATTATTAAACTGCTATCTACTGTCCCAGTAACAACGCCCGATCTTTTAGAGATGGCAAGGTGGATGTCCCGTTACTACTGCAGCCCCTTGCACAAGGTTCTCACCACAATCTTGCCCTCAAGTATTCGGGGCAAGGCTAAAGAAGAAACGCAGTATTTTATAACACGTCTTATACCGGCAGCATCCACCGCGGAGGCTTGCGCAAAGCTCAGACAAAAATATCCAGAGCAAGCTCTTGTGTTAGATGTTTTGCTAAGACACAAGGAAGGGCTCTTTTTATCGGAGCTGTTAAAAGAAACAGGAGGATCTAAAAGCCCTGTAGACACCCTAAAAAAGAAAAAACTGATTCTAATCGAAAAAAGACAGCTCGACCGCTCGGCTGTATGGGAACAAGATTACTTTTTAAGCAAAAGAAAAACTTTGAGTAAAGAGCAAACAACCGCTTTATCTACAATCACCTCCTCTTTAGATCTCAGCACGTTCCGTACACACCTATTATTTGGTGTCACAGGAAGCGGAAAAACAGAGGTTTATTTACAGGCAATTGAACATGCCCTTCAACTCAAAAAAGGGGTGATCTTTCTCATACCAGAAATTATTCTAACCTCCCAAACAATAGAGAGGTTAAAAAGTAGGTTTCAAGAAAAAATCGCTTTATTACACCACCGTCTCTCTGCCGGTGAGCGTCTAGATACATGGAACCATATTTTATTGGGCACGGCCCCGATTGTTGTCGGAGCAAGATCTGCTCTATTTAGCCCAGTACCGAATTTAGGTCTTATTATCGTTGATGAAGAGCATGAATCTGCTTATAAACAAAGTGGAGAATCCCCTTGCTACCATGGAAGAGATCTATCAATTGTAAGAGGCAAATTTTCCAATGCAACAGTGATCTTAGGCAGTGCAACACCCAGCTTAGAAAGTTATTATAATGCAATCAGTGGAAAATACACCCTCAGTACTCTAAAAGAAAGGCCTATGCACTTCACCATGCCAGAGGTGAAAATCGTAGATATGAAGAGGGAATATGAAAAAAAGAAAGGGTTTACCCTTTTTTCTGATCCATTAATTAAAGGCATTAAAGAACGATTAAAAGTTGGAGAGCAAACTCTACTTTTACTCAACCGGCGAGGATACCATAGCTCACAGATTTGTCTTAGCTGCTCCCATATTATGAAATGCCCCCACTGCGATATGAATTTAACGTTTCACTTAGGTGAAAACATCCTGGCCTGCCACCTGTGTGATTTCAGGCAGCTAAAGATGCATACATGCCCCAGCTGTAATGCAAAAGATGAGCTGAAATTTAAAGGGGCAGGGACAGAGATGGTTGAAAAAACTCTCCACGCCCTTTTTCCAGAAGCCAGAACAATCAGGATGGATGCGGATACGACAAGAAAAAAAGGTAGTCATGAACAACTATGCAAGCAATTTAAAAGTGGTAAAGCAGACATCTTGATCGGAACACAAATGATTGCTAAAGGGCTCCACTTCCCTCTTGTGACCCTGGTGGGGATATTAAACGCCGATACTAGCCTGCAAATCCCAGATTTCCGATCTACAGAGGCAGCCTTTCAGTTGCTAACACAGGCAGCTGGTAGATCGGGAAGGGGAGATTTAAAAGGAGAGGTTATTGTACAGACACTATTACCAGAACATTCTGCCCTACAACATGCATCTAATCAGAATTTCACCTCTTTTTATGACGAGGAAATCGAGATACGTAAGATGTTTGATTATCCTCCCTTCACCCATTTAATCAAATGCACCTTGGTTGGAGAGGAAGAAGAGCTCACCTTAAAAAAAGCCAAAGAGATAAGATCTTTTTTATGCAAAGTCCTTCCTCCTGAAGTCGAGCTTATGCCTATTACTCCAGCAGGTCATGCAAAAATTCAAGATAAGTTCCGTTTTCAATTCTTACTAAAGATGAAAAAGGTCATACCGATTGAAGATAAAATCCAAACTGCTACTCAGCTATCGCGCAAAGACAAAATCAGGCTGTGTATCGACGTAGACCCTCTATCTACTTTTTTTTAAAGCCTATTACTTTTTATGTTTATGAAATTCTTAAAAAACATCTGTAAAATAAATGAAAAATCAGAAATATAAAGAATTACATTACTTAAAATATACAGCCGCCATGAATCCCCTTCTGAAACAATTCAATCTGATTCATTCGATAGCCCCAAAACAGATCATTGACAGGCTTAAGGCTTACGCAAAAAAACAAAAGCCCTCCGAGCTACCTCCGGCTTCTAAAACACTGATAAAAAAAATAGAAAAGTACCGAGAAGATCTAGAAAAGTTTGGAATTTCCCCATTTCTAGAAATTGCTGAAGTTAATGAATATATGCAAACAGGGGTGTTTTTAAAGCCCGACTCCAAGCCAATTAAAGCGGGTGCGTTCATTGGTCTATATACTGGTGATTATGAACTGGTATTCGAATCTGAAACCGAAGGCAATCACTATGCATATGACGTAGCTCCCGGCATTAAACTCAAAGCAGACGATCTTCCTCTAGTACGTGGCATGGGTAAAAAGGCGACTATAAAAGAGAGTTATTCGATACAGACAAGCGCAAGCAATCATGGTAATTTCACCCGTTATATCAACCACAGTTCAATAGATACCAATATAGAAGCAATGACCAGAAAAATGCCCGATGGGACCATCGAAGTCTGCCTATTTGCTGCTAAAACCATTAAACCATCGGAACAGCTTCTATCGAACTACGGAGGGCAGTATTGGGCTGTCTTACCAATTATTCCAGAACCGGTAAAGGCCAGATCATACCGTCTAGAAAATAATGGACAGATCGTTAAAGAAAAAAACCAGATCCCAAGCAGACTACCCTCTACCCTCCCCTTGCTAAGAACCCTACGTGCAGACCTCGAATTAGACACTGATCACCTTAGCAGAGCTTTCCGTACATTTTTATCTAAACAAAAGATCCGGTGCGCACCGAGCCCGCTGCAAACAAAAATAGAGGCTTTTGAAGATGAGATTCTTGAACGAGCCCTTCCCCTCACCCTTGACATAGAGCCAGGTTCCTCTATTTTACATTGGGATATTATGGTGGCCAAGGATATTAAAAAAATCAAAAAGGGCTCTTTTATTGGATTGATCGGAGGAAAGTTCCAGCTGCTACCCGATCCTCACAAACACGATATCCATTCAGGGATTGTCTTTAATAAAAAACACCTATGCCTGCGGCAAGATGAAGCTTATAACTTTACTAAACTCATCACCTTTTCAGAACACGGCAACCTCAAAGCTACTCTTTACAAAAAAAGAGGGTGCTCGACTTTATATATTGTTCTAACCGCCTTACGTGATTTAAAACCGCTAGACCGACTCCACATTAAAAACTGCTTTATCAACGGCTATTAAATAATCTGCTTTTTAAGCAAATAAGTCTTCATGCCTGATTCATTTTCCTCTAGATATATAAAATATTCTTGAAAGAAATAATATACTAAAGATGTAATATTACCTTCCAATCTACCGGGGGTAATGTATATGGGTATTCGGTCCTTTCTTTCAAAAATCATCCTTATTCTTTTAATACCTACAATCTTATCTCACCCCCTCTATGGATGGCACAATCAAGTGTCTGCTCAGAGCTCGAGCTACCAAGACCCTTTGAATGCCTCTGCTTTGATTACCTATGATCAGG